>DATFAJ010000355.1:0-4409 GCA_035254745.1 Candidatus Methylomirabilota bacterium
GCGGTACCTCTCGTCGCTCCAGCTCGTGATCGAGCTGATCCGCGAGGTGGGTGGTGAGCCGCCCGAGCGCGCCGCCGCCCTGATCGGCCACTTCACCGCGCATCTGGTGACGCTCAGGCAGATGTCGCTCTCGATCGCCACCATGCTGCAGGCCGGGCAGAACCCGAACCTGGAGGCCGCGGTGATGAAGGACATCGGGACCACCTTCGAGCAGGAGATCCCGGAAGCGGTCCACGCGCTCACCGGCGCCGAGCCCCGCATCGGCAGCGGGACCGAGTTCGAGAAGACGCTCGGCTACCTGATCCAGCACGCGCCCTCGTTCTCGTTGAGAGGCGGGACGCGCGAAGTCTTGAGAGGGATCATCGCCCGCGGCCTCGGGCTGCGATGATGCAGGGCGAGGCGCAGCCGAAGGCGAGCCGAGCGAATACAACAGTCCTGCCGAGCGGAGCGAGGCCCACATGAACGAGCTGCAGACGATCCTCAGCGAGACGTGCACGCGTCTGTTCACCGATCGCGCCACCACCGCGGTGCTGGAGGGGGCCGAGAAGGGCGAGTGGCCCGCCGCCCTCTGGCAGGCCCTGGAGGAGAACGGCCTCACGCTGCCCCAGGTGCCCGAGGCCCGAGGGGGAGCCGGCGGCTCGTGGACCGACGCCTTCGTGGTGCTGATGGCGGCCGGCCGCTTCGCGGCGCCGGTGCCCCTGGCCGAGACCATGCTGGCCGGCGCGATCCTGGCCGAGGCGGGCCTGGACGCGCCGCTCGGGCCGATGACGGTGGCGCCCGTGCACATAGATGAAGGCCTCACCCTGGCCCGCCAGGGCGGGGGCTGGGCGCTGAGCGGCCGGGCGAGCCGCGTGCCGTGGGGCGCGCGCGCCGAGCACGTGGTGGTGGTGGCCGACGGCGGCGGGTCGCCCATGGTCGCGCTGGTGGCGGGTGGCGCCGCCAAGACCGAGGCCGACGCGAGCCTGGCGCGCGAGCCGCGCGACACGCTGACGTGGTCCGGTGCGCCGGTGGTGGCCGCGGCGCCGCTCCGCGGCCGGCTCGGCCGGCGGCCGACGTGGACGGGCGGAGCGCTGGTGCGCTCGGCGCAGATGGCGGGCGGGCTCGAGTTCCTGCTCGCCCAGTCGGCGAAGTACGTGACCGAGCGCAAGCAGTTCGGCCGGCCGCTCGCCGCGTTCCAGGCCATCCAGCAGAACCTGGCCCTGCTGGCCGGCCACACCGCGGCGGCAGGCATGGCGGCCCAGCAGGCCTTTCACGCGGTGGACCGCGCCGGCGAGAGCGGCGACGCGTCGTTCGAGATCGCGGTGGCCAAGGTGCGCACCGGCGAGGCCGCGGGCCTGGGGGCGGGGATCGCCCACCAGGCGCACGGGGCCATCGGTTTCACCTACGAGCACTCGCTGCACTTCGTGACGCGACGGCTCTGGTCCTGGCGGGCCGAGTTCGGCGCGGAGAGCCACTGGTCGGTGGCGCTCGGCCGGGAGGTGGCCGCCCGCGGGGCGGACGCGCTCTGGCCGCACATGGCCGGACGCTAGGAGAGAGCCCGCATGCACACCCTCACGCTCGGAGACGTCTCGATCTCGCGCATCGTCGAGATCGGCCGTTCGTCGTTCCCCACCGCCCAGATGCTGCCCGAGTCGGACGCGGGGCGGATCGCGTCGCACCATCGCTGGATCAAGCCCCACTTCTTCGACGAGGTGACCGGCGACCTCGGCTCGCGCATCCAGACCTGGATCGTGCGCACGCCGCAGCATACGGTCCTGGTCGACACCGGGGTCGGCAACGACAAGGACCGCGGGGACAACGCGCTCTGGAACCGGCGGAGCGGCGGCTTCCTCGACGACCTGGCCGCGGCCGGCGTCACCCCCGAGCAGGTGGACCTGGTGCTGTGCACGCATCTGCACGTCGACCATGTGGGCTGGAACACGCGGCTCGTAAACGGGTGCTGGGTGCCCACGTTCCCCAACGCGAAGTACGTCTTCCCGGGCGAGGAGTGGGAGTTCTGGAAGTACGAGGAGCAGGCCGGCCGCGAGAAGTCGGGCTGCATCGCGGACAGCGTGGTGCCGGTGGTGGAGGCGGGGCAGGCGCTCATGGTCAGCAGCACGCACCAGATCGACCCGTGGCTCGCCTACGAGCCGTGGGTGGGGCACACCCCGGGGCACGCCGCGGTGCGCGTGCACACCGCCGCGGGCGACGCGGTCTTCTCGGGCGACCTCATGCACCGGGTGGTGCAGGTGGCCGAGCCGCAGTGGAGCAGCATCTTCTGCTACGACGGCCGTCGGGCCGCGGTCACCCGCAAGGCCTTCGTGGAGCGCCACGCCGCCTCCGGCGACCTGGTGCTGCCGGCCCACTTCCCGCATCCCGGGCGCATCGTGCGCGACGGGGCGAGCCACCGCTTCGAGCCGGTCATGCTCGACGCGATCGCGGCGGCCCGAGCGTGAGCGCCGCCCCGGGGCTGCCGCTCGAAGGCATCCGCGTCGTCGAGGTCGCGCAGAACCTCGCCGGGCCCATGGCGGCCGAGATCCTCGCCCACCTGGGAGCCGACGTCATCAAGGTGGAGCGGCCGGAAGGCGACGACGCGCGCAAGTGGGGGCCGCCCTTCTGGAAAGGCGTCTCGCCGGGCTTTCTCGCGGTCAACGCCAACAAGCGCGGGATCACGCTCGACCTGAAGGATCCGGAGGCGGTCGCGTGGCTCATGGACTTCCTGGGTGGGGCGGACGTGCTGGTCCAGAACCTGCGGCCGGGCTCGCTCGAGGAGCTGGGCCTCGGCCCCGACGTGCTGCTCGCGCGCCACCCGCGCCTGGTCTACTGCTCGGTGTGGGCCTTCGGCCGCACCGGGCCGCTCAAGCTCAAGCCCGGCTTCGAGCCGATGGTGCAGGCCTTCTCCGGGCTCATGATGATGAACGGCGACGAGGGCGGGCCGCCGACCCGTATCGGCACGTCGATCCTCGACTACGGTACCGGCATGTGGACCGCGATGGGCGCGCTCGCCGGGCTCGTGCAGCGGCAGCGCACCGGGCGCGGCTGCGTGGTGGACGCCTCGCTCTATGAGACCGGGCTCGCGTGGCTCAAGGGCCACTTCGCGAGCTTTCGCGCCTCCGGCGAGGTGCCGGAGCGCCACCGCACCGGCAGCCAGCGCGTGGTGCCCTTCCAGGGCTTCGAGACCAAGACCGGCACCATCATCGTGGCCGCGGGCAACGACCGCCTCTTCGCGAAGCTCGCCGCGGTGGTCGGCCACCCGGAGTGGGCGGAGGACGAGCGCTTCACCACCAACGCGGCACGCGTGGCCAACAAGCCCGCGCTGCTCGCCCTGCTCGACGCGATCTTCCTCACCCGCACCAAGGGCGAGTGGATCGACCTGCTCGAGGCCGGTGGCGTGCCGTGCGGGCCGATCCACAGCCTGCCCGAGGCGGTGACCCAGCCGCAGGCGGAGGCGATCGGCATCATCCAACCCCTCCCCGGTGACGACTACGAGGTCGTCGCGCTGCCGATCTCGTTCGACGGCCGGCGCCCCCCGATCCGCCGCGCCCCCCCACGCCTGGGCGAGCACAACGCGGAAGTCCGGGGTCAGGTCTTACATTCCGACATTTCCCCGCCCGAGCAGTAGACGCGCAATGCGCGGAAATGTCGGAATGTAAGACCTGACCCCATCACCTGACCCCCGCGTAGAGCATCGTCAGGCCCGACAGCAGCATCAGGGCGTCCATCAGGAGGCGGAAGCGGTCGGGGTGCAGGTGCAGGACGAAGCGCTTGGCGAGCCAGGCACCCGCCATCAGCGAGGTGCCGGTGATGAGGCCCTGCACGATCACCGGGAGCGGCAGCGCGCCGAAGCGGCGGAACACCGCGGCCTTGCTCAGGTAGACCGCGAGCGAGCCGGCGGCCTCGCTGGCGATGAACGCGCCCTTCACGAGCCCGCACGAGAGGAAGATCGGCGCGGTGATCGGCCCGGTGGTCACCACGATGCCGGTGAGGAAGCCCACCACCGCCCCGATCACCAGCAGGTGGCGTGGCCGCAGCACGAATCCCCGCGCGGCGAGCCAGCGCCGGGTCGGGATCATGGCGAGGAAGAACACGCCGAGCGCCGCCTCGATCAGCCGCGGCGGCAGCGCCAGCAGGGTGCGCGCGCCCAGCGCCGCCGCGGGCACGCCGGTGACCGAGTAGGCCGCCACCGCGCGCCAGTCCACCTCGCGCCACCAGATGAGCACGCGCGAGAGGTTGGCCAGGATCGCGGCGATTGCCATGATCGGCACCGCGTGGAGCGGGCCGAAGACGATCACCAGCACCGGCATCAGCATGATCGACGAGCCGAAGCCGACGACGCCGCTGATCGTGCCGGCGGCCAGACCGACCGCCAGCACGACCAGCAAGTCCACGCGGCGGCGCGCTAGGAGAGCAGGCGCACGAGCGGGTCGAGG
>DATFAJ010000356.1:0-2120 GCA_035254745.1 Candidatus Methylomirabilota bacterium
GCGCTACTCCGACTACGGCTTCCGCCTCGTGCGTGAGCCGTCGGCGCACTAACCCGCGCTACGCCCCCGCCACTCGCCGGACGGGTTCGACCGAGACCGGACGGGTGGCGACGTGGGCGGCTCCCGCGCGACCGAGCGGAGTGGGCCCCCCGAGTCCGGTGCGCCGCTCGAAGAGCGGCGAGTCCGGCGAGTGGGTGACGGAGCCGGCCGCGCAGCAGCCGCCCACGCCGACAGGACCCGTCCGTCTCGCGCGGTGCCCGTCCGTGAGTAGCTCGGGCTAGCTCGCGGACGGCTCACGCACGAGGCGGAAGCCGTAGTCGGAGTAGCGCCGGTCGGGGGGCAGGGAGGAGCGATGCGCCACCGGGCTCCACGGATCCTGGTGCCGCCACGCGCCGCCGCGGGACACCCGACGCGTGCCCGCGTCCGGGCCGCGGGGGTCGCGCTCGGGCGACCGCGCGTAGTAGGTCTCGTCCTCCCAGTCGAGGCACCACTCGTGGCAGACGCCGGCGAGCGCGAGCAGGCCCCAGGGATTGGCCGGCGTCTCGGCCGGGCGGGGCGGCCGATCGAAGCCGGCCCGGGCCGGGCGCTCGTCGCCCCAGGGAAAGCGCGCGCCGTCCAGCCCGCCCCGCGCCGCCTTCTCCCACTCGGCCTCCGACGGGAGCCGCACCCGAGGGCCGCGCGCGGATCGCCACCGGCAGTAGCTCGTCGCGTCGTGCCAGCTCACGCCCACCACCGGCTGCTCCGGATCGGCGAAGCGCGGATCCGCCCACCATCCGGGCGGGTCGGCGCCGGTGTCCTCGAGGAACGGGGCGTACTCGCGGTTGGTGACGGGCGCGCGGGCAATGGCGAAGGTGTCGAGCCAGACGCGATGGCGAGGCCGCTCGCCCGGATGTCCGTCCTCCCAGCCCATCCAGAACCAGCCGGCGGGAATCGGCAGGAAGTCCACGCGGTCGAGTATAGCCGCCGCTCGGTGCTACGCTGAGGGGCCCGCTCGGGCCTCGGCCCGACCCGGAGCCCGATCGACCATCGAGGAGAGAGAGCGGCGATGACCACGCACGACCTGGGCAGCCCGGCAGTCGATCTGCGGGAGGATGACGGCATCTGGTGGATCACGTTCAATCGGCCGGAGGCGAGCAACGCGTTCACCCTGGCCGATCTCGACCGGCTGGCCGAGATCTTCGAGGGCGCGGGCGACCGTCCGCGGGCCGCCGTCCTCACGGGTGCCGGACAGACGTCGTTCTCCGCCGGCATGCACCTGGAGGCGTTCTCGGCGCTCACGCCGCCGCGGGCCCGGGAGTTCATCGTCAAGAACCGACGACTCCTGGGCGCGGTCCGGACCGCGCCGTTTCCAACGATCGCGGCGATCAACGGGCACTGTCTGGGCACCGGGCTGGGTCTGGCGCTGGTCTCGGACATTCGCATCGCGGTGCCGCACGCCACCTTCGGCCTCCCGGAGATCAAGGTCGGGGTGCCGTCGGTGTGCGACATCGCCCTCCTTCAGCAGCACATCGGGCTGGCGAAGGCCAAGGAGGTGATCCTCACCGGCGACCGCTACCCGGTCGACGAGCTGGCTCCCTACGGGCTGCTGAACGCGATCGTCCCGGCGGACCAGCTCATGTCCGAGACCGGGCGCATGCTCGCGAGGGTGGCCGGGCACACGCGTGCGGTGACGGTGGCACAGAAGAAGCTGTTCGAGATCTGGCAGAACCATGCCCTGACCGCGGCCATCGACATGAGCGTGGACGTGTTCGCGGAGGTGTTCGCCGCGACGGAAACGTACGAGCAGATCGAGCGGCACCGGGCAGCCATCGGCCGCAAGGGGAGGACGGACCGGGCCGGGCTTGTTTGATGCGCTCAAGCTCTGCTACGATCGGCGCCACCATGGAATTCGCGGAGCGGATGTCCCGTCTCGGTACCGAATCGGCATTCGAGGTGCTGGCGCGCGCCAAGGCCCTCGAGCGGCAGGGCAAGGAGATCATCCACCTCGAGATCGGCGAGCCGGACTTCGACACGCCGAAGCACATCCGCGAGGCGGCCAAGCGGGCGCTCGACGGCGGGGCCACCCACTACGGGCCCGCCGCGGGGCTGCCCGAGCTGCGCGAGGCCATCGTCAAGGACGT
>DATFAJ010000357.1:0-13830 GCA_035254745.1 Candidatus Methylomirabilota bacterium
AGCGCCGGCGTGCGGGCGCGATCCGGGTCAGTGGCTCGCGCGTGTCGCGCAGGACCGAGGTGATGACCTCGAGATCGCGACGCAGCTGCCGCGAGCGCCCGGCGCACGCCGCGCAGGCGGCCAGGTGCGCACGCTCGGGGATCGACGCGAGGTCGGTGTGCACGCGCGCCAGCGCGTCGTCCGACAGGCAGGCGCTCATCGCGTGTCCCCGAGGGCGCGCCGGAGGTGGCGGACGGCCCGGAAGAGATGACGCTTCACGCTGCCCGGGGACAGGCCGAGCGCGGCCGCGACGTCGGCGGTCGCCTGCTCCTCGATGTACCGCAGGGCGAACACCTCCTGCTGCCGGCGTGGCAGGTCGCGAAAGGCGGTCCAGATGCGCCGCCGGGTCTCCTCGGCGACCGCGGTGTCCCCGGGGCCCGGCGTGTCCGTCACCAGCGGCAAGTCGTCGATGTGGGTGCTGCGGAGCCGGAAGCGCATCCAGCCCCCGGCCCGTCGCCGGTCGCGGCAGGCGTTGACCGCGACCCGGGTGAGCCAGGCAGCCCAGTCCATCGGGGGCCGACCGGCCTGCTCCGCCTCGTGCGCCTTCAGGAACACCTCCTGCACCACGTCCTCGGCCTCCTGGGGGTCGCCCAGCAGCAGGCGGCACAGCCGCCGCAGGCGCCCGTAGTGGGCGATCACGATCGTCTCATGGCTGGGCGAGGGCTCCACGTCCCTCTGACGGTCCACCCTCGCCCTCTCATCGGTCCTGACGAACGAAAGTGGCGATTCGTTGACCGGCCCGGGGGTCAACCGGGGGGCGGGCTGGCTCGTCAGGTCAGCGAGTCCGGACTCGGCCGCCCACCCGTGGGCCGCAGCCCTTTGGCAGCCATCAGCAGCCATCCGTCACCAGGTGATGAGTGGGCGGAGGAGGACGGCATGGGCGTGTGGGGCAGCGCGTGGGCCAGCGCCCGCATCGCGGTCCGGGCACTCCGGGTCAACAAGCTCCGGAGCGCGCTCACCATGCTCGGCATCGTGATCGGCGTGGGCGCCGTCATCACGATGGTCGCGGTGGGGGCGGGCGCCCAGGCCCGCGTCGCCGAGCAGATCCAGAGCCTGGGCTCGAACATGCTCATCGTGCTCTCGGGCTCGGTGCTGGCCGGTGGGGTCCGGATGGGCTCGGGCAGCCAGCTGACCATCACCGAGGACGACGCGTGGGCCATCCAGCGGGACATCCCGGCGGTGGCCGCGGCGGCGCCCACCTCGCGCGGCGGCGCGCAGGTCGTGTACGGCAACCTGAACTGGGCCACCGGCATCCAGGGCGTGACGCTCGAGTTCTTCACCGCGCGCGAGTGGGACGTGGCCGACGGGCGCCTCTTCAGCCAGGAGGAGATCGACGGCGCCGGCAAGGTGGCCCTCCTCGGCCAGACCGTCAGCGGCAACCTGTTCGGCGACGGCGAGCCCCTCGGCCAGGTGATCCGGATCAAGAACGTGCCGTTCACGGTCATCGGCCTGCTCGAGCGCAAGGGCCAGACGACCTTCGGCCAGGACCAGGACGACACGGTGCTGATCCCGCTCAGCACCGCCAAGAAGAAGGTCCTGGGCGCGAGCCAGGCCAACGCGCGCTCGGTGGGCTCCATCGCGGTCAAGGTGCGCGAGGCGCGCGCGATGCCGGAGGCCGAGCAGGAGATCCGCGGGCTGCTGCGCCAGCGGCACCGCCTGCAGCCGTTCCAGGACGACGACTTCAACATCCGCAACCTGACCGAGGTGCTGCAGTCGCAGGAGGCCTCCTCCCGGGTGCTGACCCTGCTGCTCGCGGCCATCGCCTCCGTCTCCCTGCTGGTGGGCGGCATCGGCATCATGAACATCATGCTGGTGTCGGTCACCGAGCGGACTCGGGAGATCGGGCTCCGGATGGCGGTCGGCGCGCGCGGGCGGGACATCCTGCTGCAGTTCCTCGTCGAGGCGGTGACCCTCTCGCTGATCGGCGGGGTCGTCGGCATCACGACGGGGCTGGCCGGCTCCTACGCCATCGCCTACTTCGCGCGGTGGCGCACCCTGGTGAGCCCCGAGGCGGTGGTCGTGGCCTTCGGGTTCGCGGCCGCGGTGGGGGTGTTCTTCGGCTTCTACCCGGCCCGGAAGGCCGCCGCCCTCAACCCGATCGAGGCCCTCCGGTACGAGTGAGGAAGAGGCTTTTAAAACCGCGCCACTTCTGATAAATTGACCTTCCAGGCCGAGATCTACGGCCCGGAAAAGTCGAGGTCGGCGCGTGGCGGGCAAGGGGATCCAGGACCTGGTCGGGCAGGTGATGATCGACAAGGAGTTCCTTGCCGATCTGGTGAGCGACCCCGCGCGAGTGCTGGCGGGCTTCGAGCTCTCCGCCGACGAGCGCGCCGCGATCATGCACGCCCTCGGCAGCACCTCGCAGGTCTCCGACCGCGAGCGGGCGCGGGCCCTGCAGAACGTCATGCTCAAGCGCTGGGCCACCTGATGCGGGAACTCGCCGGACGGCGCTGAGTGGCCAACCTCCCCGAGATCGGCTTCCTGCGGCGGGTGCTGCTGTTCAAGGACGTCGAGGAGCCCGTCCTGCTGGCCCTCTGGCCGGGCTTCCGGGAGCGCCGGCTCAAGAAGGGTGACGTGCTCTTCCGCGCGGGCGATCCCGGCGAGGAGCTGTTCCTGATCAAGGACGGCAGCATCGTGGTCTCGAAGCCGGTCACCGGACGGGTCGAGCAGGTGCTCTCGCGACTCGGCTCGGGGGAGGCGTTCGGCGAGATGAGCCTCTTCGGCGACGAGCGCCGGCGCTCCGCCACCTGTCAGGCCGAGGTCGACAGCCTGCTCTACAGCCTGGACCGTGACAGCCTCAACCGGTTCGTCGCCGGGAGCCCGGTCGCGGCGGCCAAGTTCTTCCAGCAGATGGCCCAGGTGGCCTTCAAGCGCCTGCGCGATTCCTCCGATCTCGTCGCCGAGGTGACCCGCTG
This sequence comes from Candidatus Methylomirabilota bacterium, assembly GCA_035254745.1. Classification (GTDB taxonomy): domain Bacteria; phylum Methylomirabilota; class Methylomirabilia; order Rokubacteriales; family CSP1-6; genus CAMLFJ01. The sequence continues at coordinate 2,955 of DATFAJ010000357.1, forward strand.
GGGGCTGGAGGCCACCGGCCTCGACATCGAGCACAAGTAGCGCTTCCGGGAGCTCGAGCGTGAGCGAGGTCGGCGACAAGGCCGCGGAGAGCAGACCGAAGCGGACGCGCATCGAGCTGCTGGTGCGGGAGCCGGACGGCCAGGGCTTCGAGACGCGCGAGATCCCGAGCGCGGTCGCCTACCTCCACAGCCGCCCCCAGCGCATCCCCGACGCCGACTGGGAGATGGCGCGCCTGCCCTACGCCCCGCAGGGCGTGGTCACCTACGCGCTCAAGAACCGCCGCACCGAGGTGATCATCCAGATCACCGAGACCGAGAAGTTCCTCTGGGGCCAGATGGACGGGCAGGCCTCGCTCCAGGAGATCGCCACGTCCTACCTGCTGCACTACGGCTCCTTCGACTTCGAGATCATCCCGACCCTGATCGTCAAGCTGCTGCGCGCCGACCTGCTGACGATGCGCCCGGTGTCCCGCCTGCGCGCGGTGCTGGCGCGGAACCGCCGCAACCCGGCCGCCCGCGCGATGGAGGGCACGCTCCACGCGCTCGAGCGTCTGACCGTCACGAGCCGGCGCTCGCACCAGTTCTTCGAGCGGGTGTACCGCTACGGTGGGTTCCTGCTCTTCACCCCGTGGGCCCTGGCCGCGCTCGCGATCATGGTGGTGCTGGGCGGCCGCAGCGCGCTCACGATCTGGCGCGACCTCGGGGAGGTGACCCACGGGCTCGCGAGCCATCCGGTGGTGGCGATCCTGCTCGTGAAGATCGTGTTCTGGCTCACCGTGGTCAACCACCAGATCATCCACGCCCTGGCCTGCATCCACTACCGGCGGCGGGTGCGCGAGTTCGGCTTCACGATCCTGCACGGCTTCATCCCGACCTTCTACGCCGACGTCACCGACATCTTCATGGCCACGCGCCGGGCCCGCATCGTCAACGCGGTGGCCGGACCGCTCTTCCATCTCTTCCTCGGCTTCTTCTGTTTCTGGATCGCCGCGCGGCTCGACAACGGCCTCATCAAGGGCTTTCTCGCCGCCTCCGCGCTGCTGCAGCTGCAGTCGTTCCTGATCAGCCTGTACCCGTTCTGGTTCCTCGAGATGGACGGTTACCACATCCTGGTCGAGATGGTGGGCGTGCCGACTCTGAACCACGACTCGGTGCGGTTCGTGCGCGAATCGCTCTGGCGTCGCGTCCGGACCGCGACCCGGCTCACCCGCCAGGAGGCGATCTGCCTCGCCTACTTCACCCTGTCGCTGGCCTCCCTCGCGGGCTTCGTGCTCCTGAACGTCTGGCTGCTGACGCGCGCCGGGAAGTCGTAGCGGGCTACCGTCTACTTCTTCAAGCTCTTCATCTGCGGGGGCCCAGATATGGCCCCCGCACTCCCCAGGTCCGCGGACAACCCGCTGGGATTCGCGCGCGGTGGTGGCTCAGCCGCCCCCCCGGATCACCAGCGCGAGCAGTCGGCCGACCGACTCGCCGAGGGCCTCGGGGAGCTCGGCGGGGGCTTCCTCCAGGATGCGGCGCTGCTCGGCCTCGTCGAGGCTCTCGAGGCGGGCCTGGGCGCGGAGGCGGACCTCGGGCCCGAGGAGCCGGGCCACCTCCAGCACGAAGCGCAGAGCCTGCTCGGCGCGCTCGGGAGGCGACGCCGCCCCGGCGAGCGCGGCCATCCCGGCCTCGCGCAGCCGGCGGCTCAGGCGGATGCGCTGGCCCTGCACGCGCAGCAGGTCGCCCGGCACCGGGCCCCACTCGAGCGCGAGGCCGGCGCTGACCCGCGCGATGTCGGCGGCCAGCGCGGGCGCGCTCTCGCGGGCGATCAGCTCGCCGAGGGCCACCGGCCAGACCGGCGGCAGCGGGGCCGGCGCCGAGGCGTCCGCCGCCGGCGCGGGCGTCTCGCGCACCTCGCCCAGGCGATCGAGCACGAGCCGGTCCTCGATCGGGCCGCCGAGCGCCCAGAGCGAGCAGACCACGCGGTCGCCGTCGGTGCGGACCACGCGGGGCTCGCGCCGCCGGATGTCCTGCCACTCCGCGCGATAGAACGGGACCCCGTCGAGGATCACCTTGTCCACCTCGTGGCGGAGCTGCACCACGACGCGCGACGTCACGTGGTGCGTCTCGAACGGCGCGGGATGCCAGTCGAGCGCGCCGTCGGCGAGGAAGCGCTCGAGCGGCAGGGCCTCCCCCGGGTCGTAGCGGAAGCACTCGAGCAGCGCGGTGAAGAGCTGCTCGGTCGGGTAGGGGCCCCGGTACCGCACGGTGGAGACCCCGTGGTCCTTCATCAGGCCCGCGACCAGATTGAGCAGCGCGGTCCCGCCGCCCGAGGGCAGGCGGCGCGGCTCGGCGAGCGGGGGGATGAAGTCCGGGCGCGCGTAGTCGAGGGACTGGAAGCGCGTGAGCGCCTCGCGAGGCTGCCAGGGGGCGTCCGCCGCGAGCTGCCACACCCGGTCCGAGAGCCCCCAGGCCGGATGAGTGTCGACCGCGGGCTCGATCCCGAGCCAGCGCCCGTCGGGCAGGAGGCACTTGGCCCACGCGAGCCGGCCGTCGGCACGCCACCGCCACGCGGCCATCAGATGGCCGCGGCGGTCGAGCTGGAGCAGCCGCCGGCGTCCGGGCCCCGGCGTGTACGCGATGAGCCCGCCCCCGCGCCCCACGGTGACCGGCGGATCGGGCTCGTCGAGCGCGCTCCGGAGACGCTCCACGCCGTCCGGATCGATCGCGACGAGGTCGGCGCGCGCGAGCCAGCCGCGCAGCCGCGTGAGCGCGGCACGGTCCATGCCGGCGATGATACAGTTGCCGGGCCATGAGCGTGACCACCCGGCTCGCCGGACCCGAGGACGCCGCCGCGATCGCCCGCATCTACAACCAGGGGATCGAGGAGCGCGTCGCCACCTTCGAGACCGAGCCGCGGAGCCCGGAGGACATCCGGGCCCAGCTCGCGAGCAAGGGCGACCGGTACCCGACGGTGGTGGTCGAGCGCGACGGGGTGGTAGTGGCGTGGGCGTCCGCGGGCGCCTACCGCGGCCGGCCCGCCTACGCGGGCGTGGCCGAGCACTCGGTCTACGTGGATCGGAGCGCGCGCGGCCACGGGGCGGGCCGCGCGGCGCTCGACGCGCTCTTCCGCTGCTACGAGGAGCGCGGCTTCTGGAAGCTCGTCTCCCGCATCTTCCCGGAGAACGTGGCGAGCCTGGCTCTCCACGAGCGGGCCGGCTTCCGTACCGTCGGGGTGTACGCGCGCCACGGCAAGCTCGGCGGGGAGTGGCGCGACTGCGTCATCGTCGAGAAGCTGCTCGGGGAGGCCGCAGGAGCCAGCGGAAGTAGCCCGTCGCCGCCGCCGCGCCCACCAGCTGGGCCGCGATGAAGGCGGGGGCGTCGGCGGGCCGGATCCCCGCGAAGGTGTCGCTCGCCGCCCGCGCGAGGGTCACCGCCGGGTTCGCGAACGAGGTCGACGAGGTGAACCAGTACGCGGCGGTGATGTAGGCCGCGACCGCGTACGGCACCGCGGCCGCGCGATGCCGGGCGCAGCCGTGGATCACCGCGAGCAGGCCGAAGGTCGCCACCAGCTCGCCCAGGAGCTGGGCCGGGCCGCTGCGGGCGTGGCGGGAGGCGAAGAAGACCGGCGCGCCGAACATCAGGTGGGCGACCGCCACGCCTCCGAAGGCGCCCGCGATCTGGGCGCCGACGTAGGCGGGCACGTCCTGCCACGCGAGCCCACCGCCGACCGCCTCCGCGAGGGTCACCGCGGGATTGAAGTGCGCGCCCGAGATCTCGCCGAAGGTCAGGATGAGGGCGACCAGGGCCGCGCCGGTCGCGAGGGTGTTGGCGAGCAGCGCGATGGCCACGTTGCCGCCGGCCAGCCGCTCGCCCATGATGCCGGAGCCGATGACCGCCGCGAGCAGGAACGCGGTCCCCACCGCCTCCGCGGTCACCCGCCGCGCGCGATCCGGGCGCGCGCCGTCCGCGGTCACGGCTGCGCCTTCACGCGCTGGAGCACGTGCGCCCCGGGCGCGCCCTTCAGCAGGAGGACCGACGCCACCGCGACGAGGCCCGCCACCCCGAGGCTGACGAACGCCCAGCCCCACGCCTGCGCGCTGCGCCCGCCGTACCAGTCGAGGATGGCCCCGAAGAGCAGCGGGGCGATCGCGCCCGCCCCGTAGCCGGCGAGCGAGCGAAGGGCCAGCGCGGCGCCGCGGAAGGCCGGGGTCACCACCTCGGTGATCGCGGTCGAGTAGATCGGCGAGTCGCCGAGCGCGGCGAAGCCGTAGACGAGGCCGAGCGCGACCACCACCGCCACCGGGGTGCCGAGCAGCCAGCCGAACACGAGCGAGCAGCCCGCGCTCAGGGAGGCCATCATGAGCATGACCGGGACGCGCCCCAGGCGATCGGCGAGGATGCCCGCGAGCATCGAGGCGAGCATGCCGGTCACGTGGAAGAGCGAGGTCATGTAGGCGCCCAGGCCCGCCCCGCGATCGAGGGAGGAGCCGGTCGCCACGAAGCACGCGGCCAGGAACGCGGGCGTCCAGGCCCACATGCCGAGCAGCTCCCAGGAGTGGAAGGTGTAGCCCGCGATCACCAGCATGGCCGGGCGATTGTGGAGCACCGCGCCCGCGAACCGCTCGCCGCCGGCCCGGGGCGTGACCACGTTCGGGGTGTCGCGCACCACCCACCACGCGAGCGCGCCGCCCACGATCGGGCCCGCCGCGACGAGCGCGAACGCGAGCGGGTAGCCGCCGCGCGACACCGCGATGCCGGTGACGGCCAGGGCCAGGGCGAGGCCGAGGGAGTGGCCGGCCAGGAAGAAGCCCATGGCGCGGCCCCGGCGGGCCACCGGGACGTTCTCGGCCACGAGCAGGACGCCGGTGGTGTAGGTGCCGCCGAGGGCCAGGGCCAGCAGGGTGTAGAGGACGAGGCCCGACCAGTAGTCGCGGGCGAAGATCGCGAACAGCGCGGCCATCACCGCCGAGGCCAGGGTACCCACCAGGAACACGCGCTGGGCGCCGACGCGGTCGGCGATCTCGGAGCAGCCCATCAGTGAGATCGCGTAGGCGACCTGGAAGCAGGACGCGATCCCCCCCGCCGCGGTGGCCGACATGTTCCACTCCCGCTGCAGCACCGGAAGGGCGGCGGCGTAGGCGATGTAGATCATGTAGGCGCCGACGCGCGAGACGCAGATCGCGAGCAGCCAGGCCCCGCTGCCCGCCGTCATGCCGATGCGCCCGCGGGCCTCTCGGCGAGCCAGGCCCGGAGGCGATCCCGGATCGCATCCCGGACGCGGCGGAAGGTCGCGAGCCGGTCGGCCTCGCTGCCGGTCGCGGCCGACGGGTCCTCGAAGCTCCAGTGGATCCGGCGGGCAGGCCCGGGGAAGAGGGGACAGCGCTCGCCCGCCTGGTCGCAGACGGTGATCACGTAGTCCCACCGCTCGCCGAGGTAGCGCTCGAGCGTCTTGGAGGAGTGCCCCCGCAGGTCGAGGCCGATCTCCTCCATCACCCGCGCGGCGAGCGGGTGCACCGCGGTCGCGACGGTGCCGGCGCTGGCCACCTCGAACCGGTCGCGGCCCAGGTCGCGCAGGAGCCGCTCGGCCATCTGGCTGCGCGCCGAGTTGTGCGTGCAGAGGACCAGGACGCGGTCGCGCCGGATCGCGGGCTCAGTCATACCGGCGCAGCACGCGGAGGGCGCGGTCGGACGGCCGCAGCTCGTCGAGCGCGCGGCGGAGAGTCTCGAGCCCGTCCGGGTTGAGCGCGTAGTAGACCCAGCGCCCGTCGCGCCGGTCGGTGACGAGCCCCGCGTCCTTCAGGGTGCGCAGGTGGAAGGAGAGGAGCGACTGCCGGGTGTCGAGCTCGTCGGTGAGGTCGCACACGCATTGCTCCCCGCCGCGCAGCCGCTGCAGGAGGCGCAGGCGGGTGTCGTCGCCGAGGGCGCGGAACATGCGCAGCACGTCCTCGGTGAGCCTCGTCCCCGCCGCCATGCCGGCACTATTCATCAACCCCGGTTGATCCGTCAAGCGGGATGATGGCCCGAATCTCCGCCGCGCTCGGGCACAACGCCCGGCCGCGGGCCGAGGATCCGCGGCGCAAGCCGGCGGTTTTTCGGCCGACGCGTCCGTGGTATGACGTTTGCTGTCGTCCACCGCCCGAGGGAGGGCGCCATGATCCAGAAGATGATCCTGGCCCTCGTGATGGTGGCGATCGCCGCGGTGCCTTGCGCGATGACGTTTTCGCTTCGCGGCGCCGGGGTGAGGAGAGACCGAGATGCTGAGGGACGCGATGGGGGTCGAGCGCTGGGCGGTCGTGCTGTCCCTGATCGTGCTGTTCACTCTCGCCGAGCTGGGCTGAGACGGCGGACGTACTGACGTGCACGTGGTACAAGACGGAGAGGGAGCGGGATGAGCCACTATCACGATTCGGACGATCTGAAGGTCCTCGGGGAGTTCAAGAAGCTGGCTCCCGCCGAGTTCAAGGGCTTCGTCGAGCTGGACAGCATCGTCGGGCGCGACGACGGCAAGATCCCGCGGAAGTATCGCGAGCTGATCGCGCTGGCGGTGGCCTGCACCACCCAGTGCCCCTACTGCCTCGACGTGCACACGCGCAACGCGAAGAAGGCCGGCGCCACCCGGGAGGAGGTCGCGGAGGCGGCGCTCCTGGCCGCCGCCCTGCGAGCGGGAGCCGCGGTGACGCACGGGGCGCTCGCGGTCAAGCTGTTCGACCGGCCCTAGCGCGCGGGCCGGCCGACTGCGGTACAATCCGGCGCGTGAAACCCCACGCGCTGGCGATCGGGATCGCGCTGTGCCTCGGGGCGTGCGCCCCCGTCGCGGTGCCGATGCCGATCCAGCCGTTTCCCGACGTGCCGGTGCCGGCGGAGTGGACCCCGTACTCCGACGACTGGGTGATGATCCGCACGCCCAAGATCACCGCGGCGCGGCTCATCTACTTCACCCCGGAGAGCGTGGAGGCGACGCTGGCGCACGCGCGCCGCCTCCTGGCCGGGGCGGGGTGGACCGAGACCAAGAGCGACCGCTTCGTCAACGCCGAGAAGTTCCCCGGGGTCTGGGCCGAGTTCGGCAAGGGCGACGACGTCTGCCGCCTGACCGTGATCCAGGGCTCGGGCGCCACCCACGTGGACTACACCCTCGCGCGCGTGAACCCGGGCTCCTGATGGCGGCGGCCGACCTGCCCTGGCGTTCGGCGCAGGAGCTGGCCGCCCTCATCCGGGGCAAGCAGGTCTCGCCGGTCGAGGTGGTGGAGGCGCTGCTCGCCCGCATCGAGCGTCTCAACCCCACGCTCAACTGCTACGCCACCGTGACCGCCGAGGAGGCGCGCGAGGCCGCGGTGGCCGCCGAGGTCGAAGTGGTGACCGGCGAGATCCTCGGCGCGCTCCACGGCGTGCCGGTGTCGATCAAGGACCTGCTGTTCACCCGGCGGGTGCTCACCACCGGCGGCTCGCGGCTCTTCGCGGATCACGTGCCGGAGGAAGACTCGGTGTGCGTCGAGCGCCTCAAGGGCGCGGGTGCCATCATCGTCGGCAAGACCACCACCCCCGAGTTCGGCCACAAGGCGGTGACCGACAGCCCGCTCCTCGGCATCACCCGAAATCCGTGGAACCCCGCGCTCACCCCCGGCGGCTCGAGCGGCGGCGCGGGCGCCGCGGTGGCCGCCGGCCTCGGGCCCCTCGCGGTCGGCACCGACGGGGGCGGCTCCATCCGCATCCCCGCCGCCTTCTGCGGGATCTACGGCCTCAAGCCGTCTTTCGGGCGCGTGCCGCAGGCCCCGGGCTTCCCGGGCTGGGAGACGCTCTCCCACACCGGGCCGCTCACCCGGACCGTGCGCGACGCGGCGCTGATGCTCGACGTCATCGCGGGCCCCGACGATCGCGACCGGCATTCGCTGCCCGCGGCCGGGCGCTCGTACCTCGAGGCGTGCGAGGGCGGCATCGCGGGGCTGAGCGTGGCGTGGTCGCCGGACCTGGGGTACGCGCGCCTCGATCCGGAGGTGGCGGAGCTCTGCGCGGCCGCGGCCGAGCGCTTCGAGAGCTTCGGCGGTCACGTGGAGGTGGTGTCGCCGTCCTGGGAGGATCCGGAGGAGATCTTCCGGGTGATGGTCGGCGCCGAGACGTGGGGCGCGTGGGGCGATCGCCTCCCGGCCGACGGAGAGCAGATGGACCGCTCCCTGCGCGCGCTCATGAAGTTCGGCGCGAGCGTCACCGCCGAGCAGTACCTCCGCGCGATGCGCCGCCGGCACGACTTCTGGACCGAGGTGCAGCGCTTCCTGGCGCGCTTCGACCTCCTGATCACTCCGACGGTGGCGGTGCCCCCGTTCGAGGTGGGCCGCCCCGGCCTCAACGAGGTCGCCGGCCAGCCGTCGTCGCCGCTCGGGTGGACGCCGTTCTGCTTCCCGTTCAACCTGACCGGGCAGCCCGCGGCGACGGTGCCGGTGGGCTTCACGAGCGCGGGGCTGCCGGTGGGCCTGCAGATCGTGGGCCGGCGACACGCCGACCACACCGTCCTCGCCGCCTCGGCCGCCTTCGAGGCCGCGCAGCCGTGGACGGAGCGTCGCCCGCCGGTCGACTAGCCGGGCGGCGCGACCGTGACGCGATTCGTGCTGATCTGCTGCGGGGGAGCGGTGGGGACCGGCGCGCGGTACCTGCTCGGCGGTCTGGTGGCGCGCTGGGCCGGCCCCGACTTTCCGTACGGGACGCTGCTCATCAACGTGCTCGGCTCCTTTCTCATCGGCGTGGTCCAGCAGGTGGGGCTTTCCACGCTGCTGATCCCGGACACCCTGCGCCTGGTCCTGGCGATCGGGGTCATGGGCGGGTTCACCACCTACTCGTCCTTCTCGTACGAGACCATCCGGCTGCTCGAGGGCGGCTCGTGGCTGGCCGCGAGCCTGTACGTCCTGCTCACCACCGCGCTGTGCCTGGTGGGCTGCGCGGCGGGCCTGTCGCTCGGTCGGGTGCTCATCGAGGGAAAGGGAGGATGGTAGCCATGCGCAAGCTGGACGGGGAGCAGGTCCTGATGCGGATCTTCATCGGCGAGAGCGATCGCTGGGAGCATCGCCCGCTCCACACCGCGCTGGTCGAGCTGTTCCGGCGCGAGGGGCTGGCCGGGGCCACCGTGCTACGGGCGGTGGCCGGCTTCGGGGCCGATTCGGTCGTGCACACCGCCAACATCCTCCGGCTCTCGGCCGACCTGCCGCTGGTGATCGAGGTGGTGGACTCGCAGGAGCATCTGGATCGCGTGCTGCCCCAGGTGGACCGGATGATGCGGGGTGGCCTGATCACCCTGGAGAAGGTGCGCGTGCTGAAGTACGAGCATACCGCCGCGGGCTAGCGCCGGGCCGTCCCGCTCTCCTGCCGCTTCTCCGACTCCATGATCAGGGACCGGTGCTCCTGCAGCGCCCGGTTGTAGCGACGGAGCATGTCGTCGCGCTGGGCGTGGGACTGTAGGCGCTCCACGAGCATGCCCGCGAGGAAGGCCACCAGCACGATCACCGCGAGCGCCAGCCCCTGGAGGACCCATCGCGGTCCGGCCGTCGGCGACATGCCCGGTATGATAGCAAGGGCGGCCGGCACGCTTGCGGCCGGGGTGAGAATGACCAGAGGCTCCGCCAGAGGCTCCGGAGGAGGCTAGCCATGCGTCGGCACATGATCCCGCTGCTGGTTGTGACCCTGTGTCTCGGTACCGCGAGCGCCGTGCCGGCCGCGCCGGGGCCCGACGATCCGTACGTGGCCGGCTACGCCGGCGCCGTGCTCGAGCGCGAGTTCAAGGTGAGCCGGCGGGCCGTCACCGTCGACAACGGCGTGCTCACCCTGGACGGAGCGCAGCTCGCGGGGGCCGACCGGGCCCGGATCCTGAGCACGCTGGCCGCGCTGCCGGGGGTGAGCCGCGTGGAGGTCCGCGAGCCCGCCGCGCCGGTGACCCCGGGCGCGGCCGCCGCGGGGCCGGCCCTCTCCGCGCTGCCCACCGGGCTCCTCCCGGTCGGCCACCTCTTCCAGCCGCTGCTCGCCGATCCGCGCTGGCCCCACTTCTCGGCCGCCTACCGTTACTACTTCGGTGATCGGGATCTCCGGCACGTGGGCGCGGTGAGCTTCGGCGAGACCATCCCGATCTTCCGGGGCGGCTCCTTCGCGGCGAGCCAGTGGGAGGCGGGGATCCAGGCCGGCGTGTTCGCGGTGTTCCAGATGGACCAGCCGTCCAAGGACCTGTTCAACGCCGACTACTTCGCCGCGCTCTACGGAGCGTGGCGGAGCGGTCCGGTCTCGACGCTGGGCCGGGTCTTCCACCAGAGCTCGCACCTGGGCGACGAGTTCCTGCTGCGCAGCCGGATCGAGCGGGTCAACCTGACCTACGAGAGCGTGGACCTCAAGCTCTCCTACGATCTGCCGTGGGGGGTCCGCGCCTACGGCGGCGGCGGCTATCTCTTCGACCAGGAGCCGGCGGATCTCCAGCCGTGGTCGGTGCAGGGCGGTGTCGAGTTCCGCAGCCCGTGGACGGTGGCGTCCGGCCACATCCGTCCGGTCGCCGCGCTGGACCTACACAGCCGCGAGCAGAACGGCTGGAACGTGGACGTCTCGCTGCGCGGGGGCATCCAGTTCGAGAACGTGCGGGTGTTCGACCGTAACCTGCAGCTGCTCCTCGAGTACTTCCACGGCAACTCCTCGGACGGACAGTTCTTCAAGCGCCGCGTCGAGTACCTCGGGCTCGGGGCCCACTTCCACTTCTAGGGAGAGGGGGTCAGCGCGGTGACGAGGTCGCGCGCGGCGGGGTGGCTCGCCAGGAGCGCGGCCCGCTCGCCCGCTTCGTAGTCGGCGTAGTCGAAGCCGGGCGCGACGGTGGCGCCCAGCAGAGCCAGCCGGCCCCCGGGCCGAAGGCGCGCGCCCTGCCAGACGCCCCGCG
>DATFAJ010000358.1:0-2192 GCA_035254745.1 Candidatus Methylomirabilota bacterium
CGCGGCGCCTGGATCTCCTGCTGCCGCGGGGCCTGAATGTCCTGCTGGCCGCGCGGCGCCTGCAGCTCCTGCTGCCGCGGCGCCTGGATCTCCTGCTGCCGCGGGGCCTGAATGTCCTGCTGGCCGCGCGGCGCCTGCAGCTCCTGCGACCGGGCGCCCGCCTGGGAGCGCGGCGACTGGATGTCCTGCGACCGAGCGCCCGCCTGGCCGCGCGGAGACTGGAGCTTGGCCTGGGCGCTCTTGAGCGCGGCCTTGGCCTGGGTCAGCTCCGCCGGACATGGATCAGCAGCTCGGGCCGCTCCCGGCGTCGTGAGCGCGATGATCCCGAGACCGAGCACGACAGCAATGACTCGCCTCATGGCATTCTCCTTTTGATGGACCCTGACAAGGCGGGTGCATTCCGAGTGCCACGCCACTCGGGTCGGCGAGTGCGAGAAAACGGGAGGTTGGGCGGAGCCCGCGCGACTCGGCTGAGGCGGCCCGCTCCGGAGTGAGGCGGCGATGTCCCGCCGCCCCGCCTCAGCCCTTGATGTTGCCGATCGGCGCGAGCGAGACCACGGGGCGGGAGATGTCGAGGCGATGCAGGGTGTCGACCACCGCGGTGAGGTCCTTGTAGGCGAACCCGGCTTCCTCCGCCACGCCGGACTTCGACGCCGCGCGCACGACGATCCCGCGCTCCGCCATGCTCTTGATCAGGGTCTCGCCCCACACCTGGCGCTTGGCCTGCGCGCGCGACATGGTGCGGCCGGCGCCGTGGGCCGTCGAGCCCCAGGTCTCGGCCATGGCCCGCGCGGTCCCGACCAGGAGCGCGGAGCCGGTCTCCATAGAGCCTCCGATGATCACCGGCTGTCCGATCTCCCGGTAGTCGGCCGGCACGTCTGGCTCGCCCGGCCCGAAGGAGCGGGTGGCGCCCTTGCGGTGCACGACCAGCTCCTGCTCCCGGCCGTCCACGACGTGGCGCTCGAGCTTGGCGGTGTTGTGGCAGACGTCGTACACCACCGAGAGGCCGAGGGCATGGGCGTCGCGCCCGAAGACCTTGGAGAACACTTCCCGGATGCGGTGGGTGATCACCTGCCGGTTGGCGAACGCGGTGTTGGCCGCGGCGGTCATGGCCCCGAAGTAGGCCTGCCCCTCCTTCGATCGGAAGGGCGCGCACGCCAGCTCGCGATCCCGCACGCTGATGCCGTACTGCGGCATCACCCGATCGAAGAGCTTGAGATAGTCGGTGCCGACCTGATGACCGAACCCGCGCGAGCCGCAGTGGAGCATGACGAAGATCTGGCCGGGGCCGTCCACCCCGAGGACGCGCGCCACGCGCTCGTCGTGGATGGCGCCCGGCCGCACCACCTGGATCTCCAAATAATGGTTGCCGGAGCCCAGCGTCCCGAGCTGCTCCGTCCCCCGCTCGAGGGCCCGCGCGCTGACGTGCGCCGGGTCGGCGCCGGGCAGGCAGCCGCCGCCCTCGATGTGGGCCAGGTCCTCGGGCCACCCGTAGCCGCGCGCCACGCACCAGCCGGCCCCCTCCACCATCACCTTCCGGAACTCGGACCCGGAGAGCCGCACGAAGCCCTTCGCGCCGACTCCGGACGGCACCGAGCCGAACAGCGCCTCGATCAGCTGCGGCAGGCGGGGCCGCACCTCGTCCTCGGTGAGGCCGGTGCGCACGAGCCGCATCCCGCAGTTGATGTCGAACCCGATGCCGCCCGGCGAGATCACCCCCGAGTCGGCGCGGAAGGCGGCGACCCCGCCGATCGGGAAGCCGTACCCCCAGTGGCCGTCGGGCATGCAGAGCGAGGCGCGGACGATGCCGGGCAGGCAGGCCACGTTGGTGACCTGCTCGAACACGCCGTCGTCCATCTGCTCGAGCAGTGGACCCGAGGCGTAGAGGCGCGCCGGCACCCGCATGCCCGGCTTCGCCTGCGCCGGGATCTCCCAGATGCAGTCGTCGACCCGCTGGACCGCCCCGCGCAGCCCCTCGGTGATCTTCATGCCTCTCCCTAGATGTCGATGACCACCCGCGCCCGCCAGCCTCCCGCGACGGGCTCGAGCGCGAACTGGTGGAAGGTGACCGCCTTCGGGTCGGCGCCCAGCGCGGTGCGCGGAGGATCGATGATACCGCCCTGGACCGCGGCGGTCAGACGGTACGGGCCCTCCCCGGTCACGTGCACGACCGCGTGGGGAAAGACCTGGGC
>DATFAJ010000359.1:0-14836 GCA_035254745.1 Candidatus Methylomirabilota bacterium
CGCGCCCTGCGGCTCGTGATGATCAACGTCGGCGGCGCCCGCCCCGGCGAGACCTCGATGTCCACCTTCGGCCACCCGGGCCGCTACACCTACTGCATCGGCGAGCACGAGGAGGCGAGTCCCTGGCCCCCCTATCACGCCGGCCGTGGGCTCGCGGCCACCGAGAGCGCGGTGACCGTGTTCGCGGGGGAAGCGCCCCACGGGATATCCGATCACGCCAGCCGCACCGCCCGCGCGCTCGCCGGCTCGCTGGGCTGGTCCATGGCCTCGATCTGGAACGCCAAGCACTTCCCGCTCTACTCCCACACCATGCTGGTGGTGGGACCCGAGCACGCCCGCACCTTCGCCGGCGATGGCTGGAGCAAGGACGACCTCGTTCGCCACATCTTCGAGACCGTCCGGGTACCGTACGGCCGCCTGAAGCCGGCCGACGACAACGGCGAGGGCACCAACCTGCGCTTCGCCAAGGGCGGCGAGCCGGGGCCCGATGACCTGATCCCCAAGTTCCCCTCCCCCGCGGAGCTGCACGTCGTGGTGGCGGGCGGCACCGCCGGCCGCTTCTCGATGGTCATCCCGGGCTGGCTCGGCACCAAGAACGGCTCGCGTCCCGTGACCGTGCCGATCCGGGATAGCCCTTGACAGGCCGAGCCGGGTTCGCTATGTTTCTAACAGGTTGTAGGTTCACCCGGTAAGTCCGATTCAGAGATTCGAGACCAACGCCGCGAGGACCTCAAGTCCGGCGGCGTTTTTGTTTGTCCTCCGATCCAGGAGGACGCCCCCCCCGTCATGGTGACGGGGAATCACCGAGGCGCACGACGCCTCACGAAAGAGGACAGTTGATGGCTCAGGGCAACGTGAAGTGGTTCAACGACGCGAAGGGGTATGGGTTCATCTCTCAGGAGGATGGCGAGGACGTGTTCGTGCATTTCAGCGCCATTCAGGCCCAGGGCTTCAAGAGCCTGGCCGAGGGCGATCGAGTCGAGTTCGAGGTCACGCGGGGCCCAAAGGGGCTCCAGGCCGCGAACGTCCGCAAGGTCTAGCACCGCTCCCGCCGGGCCCCGGACCATCCGGGGCCCGGCCCGCTCCCTCCTGTCCTCGGTAGGCCCCCGGTCCCGATACCAGAAACGGCCTTGACAGTCGTTCCGGTCCTTTGCTAACCTGCGCGCGTTTTCGGGGACTCTGAAGTTGGTTCCTTTCGTACGTGAACGAAACTCGGTTCTAGGGAATGTGAGCGCCGTGAGGGCCTAGGCCCCTCATCGGCGCTTTTTTGTTGTTCCCCCCGATCCCGGGGGAATCCCCAGCCATGGTGGCGCGGGGCTTAGCGGGCGGCCCATCCCCGCCCAAGGAGAGAGGGTACAGACGTATGGCACAAGGCACGGTCAAGTGGTTCAACGACGCAAAGGGGTACGGCTTCATCCAGGTCGAGGGCGGGGAAGACGTCTTCGTCCACTACAGCGCCATTCAGGCCCAGGGCTTCAAGAGCTTGGCCGAGGGCGACAAGGTCGAGTTCGAGGTGACCAAGGGGCCCAAGGGGCTTCAGGCTTCCAACGTTCGGAAGTCGGCGTAGGCGTCGCCGACCACTTGACGGCCCGCCGGGCTCTCCGGCGGGCCGGTTTTTTTGCGCCGCGTCGAGACAAAAAAAGAGCCCCGACGGATGCTGCGGCGGCTGTCCTGCTGCCGTGCCGCCCCGCTGGTGAAGAGCGGGTCCGTCGGGGCCGGTGGTTCCTGGATCCTCCAGGGCCACCTGCAACTGCTAAAGCCGGGCCTTAGGAGGCGACCACCTCACAGATCACCGTAGGGGTACACATCGGCTGGATCACCTCCCTTTCTCGGCGCGGCCCAACTCAGGGCCCAGGAACCACCCACCTTGCCGCGGACGCCGACTCCCGCCGCAAGGCTCGGTCACGCTGCTCCCGGCGAAATTGCCGGGAGGGAACGCCTGGAGGAGCCTGTGTGAGCTCCGACCGATTTCCGCTCATCGTACATGAGCCCGAGCGACCGGAAAAGCAAATTTCACTTCACGACGATCCGCCCCGCGTTCTTCTCGATGACACCCTTGCCGATGCCGTCCACCTTCTCCAGATCCTGCGCCTTCTTGAACGGACCGTGGGCGTCCCGGTAGTCGATGATCTTCTGCGCGCCCCCGGCCCCGACTCCCGCGAGCTTCATCAGCTCGGTCTTCGACGCCTCGTTGATGTTGACCTTGACGTCCTTGTCGTCCACCTTCACCCGGACCGGCTTGGCCTTGTCCTCGCCGAGCGCGACGCCACCGCTCAGGCACCACAGCACCACCGCCAGCACGCCCATCCAGCGCTTCATCATGCTGATCCTCCTGGATCGAGATGAGATGAGTTGCTGGGGTGATTGCACGCCGGGGCGCGCGAGCGGTCAATGCGGACAATTTCAGACGGCGAGGCGTATCTAGGATTCGGCGGAGCGGTCGAGAGTGTCGAGGTAGGCCTGCCATTCCCACGCGAGCAGCGACTGCTTCTTGTTGTTGCATTCCTTGCAGGCGGCCACCATGTTGGCCCGGATCGATCGGCCGCCGCGCACGAGCGGCACGACGTGGTCGAGGGTGAGCGCCTTGGCGCCCACCTCGCGCCGGCAGTAGTGGCAGCGACCGGCGGCGATCCGCCTCCGCCACCACGGCGTCTGGCGCAGCTCTCGCGCGCGCGCCTTCTCGCGGCGCAGGGTGTCGTCGTCGACCTCCCGCACGTAGCGATCCTCGCTCACTGCGCTTCCCCGGAGACCGCGGAGAGACGCAGCGACAGCTCCTCCCACTCCTTCATGAGCCAGGCCACTCGCTCCTCGGTGTCGCGGCGCGCCTGGGCGATGTCACGCGCCCGGTCTCCATCTCGATAGAGATCCGGGTCCGCGAGCGCGAGGCCGATCTCCTGGAGCCGGGCCTCCATCTCGTGGATCTGCGTCTCGACCGTGCCGAGATGGACCTTGATCGCCTTGATCTCCCGGTCGAGGCTCTTGGTGCTCTTTCTGCGGTCGGCCGTCTTGCTGTGCGTCGTGTCTTCCGTTTCGTTCTTCAAGCCTTTGATCTGCGGGGGCCCGGAAATGGCCCCCGCACTCTCCTCGGCCGCGGACGCTCGGGAGATGCGGCGGGCGGGCGCTTGATCTGCGGGCTTGGGGCTCGGTGCGGTCGACCGCGTGGTCTCGGTGGTCTCGGCCGGCGGCGGGGTAGCGGCGGCCTGGGCCTTGTGGTCGAGGTAGTCGTCGTAGGTGCCGAGGTGGGTGGTGAGGCGACCGTGGTCCACCTCCACCACCTGGGTGGCGATGCGATTGATGAAGTAGCGGTCGTGGGAGATGAAGACGATGGTGCCGGTGAAGCCCGCGAGAGCCTCTTCCAGGACCTCCTTGGACGCGAGGTCCAGGTGGTTGGTCGGCTCGTCCATGCACAGGAGCGCGGCGGGCCGCGCGAGCATCTTGGCGAGCGCGAGCCGCGCCTTCTCGCCCCCCGACAGCACCGCGACCTTCTTCTCGACCGTGTCTCCGCTGAACAGGAAGCTGCCCAGGATGGTCCGCAACCGGGAGATCTGCGCCTCGGGAGCGGCCAGCTCGAGCTCCTCGAGGACGGTCCGCGTCGGATCGAGCGCGTCGAGCTGGTGCTGGGCGTAGTACTGCACCTCCACGTGACTGCCGAGCACGCGCTCGCCCGCGTCGAAGGGCAGCGCCCCCGCCAGGATCTTGAGGAGCGTCGACTTCCCCGCGCCGTTGACACCCACCAGGGCCACTCGATCGCCACGCTCGACCTGGAAGTCGACCCCGGCGTAGACCACGTTGTCGCCGTACGCCTTGCGCACCCCGGCGAGCCGGGCCACCAGCCGGCCGGTGCGCGGCGGCTGCGGGAAGGCGAAGTGGATGCGTCGCGTCCCCGCCTCGGTCTCGATGCGCTCCATACGATCGAGCATCTTGACCCGGCTCTGCACCTGCCGCGCCTTGCTCGCCTTGTAGCGGAAGCGCTCGATGAAGCGCTCGATCTCGGCCACCCGCTTGGCCTGGTTGCGCGCCTGCGCCTCCCGCAGGGCCTGTCGGGCCTCGCGCTCCATCAGGAAGTGGTCGTAGTCGCCGTGGTACAGCGTGACCGAGCCCCCCGCCAGCTCGGCGATCGCGGTGACCATGCGGTTCAGGAAGTAGCGGTCGTGCGAGACGATGACCACGCTCCCCTCGTAGGCGGCGAGGAAGTTCTCGAGCCACCCGAGCGACTCGAGATCGAGGTGGTTGGTGGGCTCGTCCAGCAGCAGCAGGTCCGGCCGCAGCAGCAGGAGCCGGGCCAGCGCGGCCCGCATGCGCCAGCCGCCCGAGAACTCGGCGAGCGGCCGGTGCACTCCGTCCGGAGAGAAGCCGAGCCCACCCAGGATGATCTTGGCCTCGGCCTCGAGCCGGTAGCCTCCGAGGGCCTCGAAGCGGTGCTGGATCTCGCCGTAGGCGTCGATCAGCCCGGGCTCCGCGCCCGGGCCCGCCATGCGGGCGGCCAGCGACTCGAGCTCGGCCTCGAGGCGCCACACCTCGTCGAAGCCCGAGAGCGCCTCCGCCAGGACGGTGCGGTCCTCGCCGGTGGTGACCTCCTGGGGCAGATAGCCGACGGTGACCCCGGTGTCACGGTGCACCCGGCCCGCGTCCGTCTCCTCGACTCCGGCGAGGATGCGGCAGAGCGTGGTCTTCCCCGCCCCGTTCGGCCCGACCAGGCCGATGCGCTCACCCCGACCGATGCGCCACGTGCAGTCCTGCAGCAGCTGCTGACCGCCGTAGCCCTTGGAGACCGCGTCGAGAGCGATCATTGCCTACCCCATCGTCTGGACGCGGTCGGGCGCGACCTTGTAGATGACGCGCACCTCGCCGGGCTTCCGGTAGGGGTACTTGTCCTGTCCGAGGTACTTCTTGGCGAGCGAGTCGATGTGGGCATCGGCCCCCGCCTCGGTGATCTCGGCCACGCGCCCGCGCACCTGGAGGTAGCGGTACGGGTTGTCCGGATCCAGGATGGACAGGGCCACCGCCGGGTTGCGACGCAGGTTCTGGTCCTTCACCCTCCCCTTCGCGGTGTTGAACCGGATGTGGGTCCCGTCGTAGTCGACCCAGACCGGCGTGACCTGTGGCGTGCCGTCCGTGCTCACCGTCGCCAGGTTGGCGAAGGCCTTCTTCTGCAGGATGTCCTTGTATCCGTCGGGAATGCCGGCCATGGTGCCCTCCGTTCTCTCGTCGTGTGAGCGTTGCGTTCAGGCGGGTCCCCCGGACCCGCTGTCGGTCAAGAATCGCGCCCGCGCCTCCGCCAGCCCGCGAATCGCGAGCAGCAGCCGCACCAGGCATTGCTGCACCAGCTGCCCGTCCTGGGCGGTCGGATCCGCCATCCACTGCCGGGCCCACTCGCGCTTCTCGGACTGGAAGCCGAGCGTGGGCGAGAGGGCCTGAAGGCGCAGCAGCAGGTCATCGGCCGGGAGCCCCGATGCCCGGAGGCGCGCCACCACCGCCCCCCGCACCGCCGCGTTCCAGATCCCGGTCAGCGCCTCGAGCAGGGCCGCGTAGCACGTTCCGTCCGGCCGCTCCTTGAGATGCTCGAGAACCATCCCGAGTAGCGGATGAGCGGCCGGCTCCCCTTGCTCGTCCACCCCGATGAGCCCGGCCAGGAGCGGCTCCTTCGACAGGTCGGGGACGCCTTCCAGGAGGGTCACCAGCTCGGCCAGCGAGACCGCGGGTAGCCCGGCCAGGCGCTCCAGGAGCGGGAGATCGGAGCCGCCGGGCGTCGTCACGCGCTGCTCCCCGCCTACGCGTCGGGCCGGGTGGCGCGATCCCGAGGAATGGCCAGGTCGTGGGCGTGCCCGGCCGGGACCAGAAGACCGGAGAGGAGCGCGACCGCCGCGACCACCAGGCCGACCACGAACACCCCGCCGACCGCGTGGGCGAGCGCGGGGCGCATCACGGCGAGCAGGTCGCTGCCCAGGGTGATGCGGGTGATCGGGTTGACCACCAGATCCGGATGGGCGGCGAGCTGCTGCAGTTGCGCCCGCAGGGCTTCCGGCGCGGTCGCCACCATCTCGGCCAGCGCCCGCTCGAGCCGGTGCGTGAGTGCGGCGCCCATCACCGCCACGCCCACCGCCCCGCCGATGGTCCGGAAGAAGGAGGTGAGTGAGGTCGCCGAGCCGAGCAGGGAGCGTGGAACCGCGCTCTGCACCGCGATGAGCATCGGCACGAAGATCATGCCCATGCCCACCCCGGCCAGGGTGATGTCGCGTGCCGCGACCGCCGCGGTGAGCGTCTCGTTCCAGCCGGACAGCAGCACGAAGGCCAGGACCAGCGCGGTCATCCCGGTGAGGACCACCGGGCGGTATCCGATCCGGAGGCACAGGCGGGCGGCCAGGATCGAGAACACCACCCAGCCCAGCACGAACGGCATCAGGACCCATCCCGAGAGCGTCGCGCTCGCCCCGGTCACCGACTGGAGGTAGAGGGGCACGTACGCGATGGCGCCGAACATGGCCATGCCGGCGAGCAGACCGGTGACCGCCGCCGCGCGCACGATCGGATTGCCGAAGAGGCGGAGCGGGATCATCGGCTCCGCGACCCGGCGCTCGACGAAGACGAACACCACGAGCAGCGCCCCGGAGAGGGCGAGCAGACCGAGGACCGAGGAGCGAGCCCAGGATTCCTCCGCTCCCGCGTCGACCAGCCCGACCAGGAACGCGGAGATGGCGGCCACGAACACCGCCATCCCGAGGACGTCGAAAGCCCCGCGCGAATGCTCCGGCGCCTCGTCCCGCAGGCCCACCGCGATGGCCGCCGCGGCCAGGATGCCGAACGGCAGGTTGATGTAGAACACCCAGCGCCACGACACCCGATCCGTCAGGAGACCGCCGACCAGCGGCCCCACCAGCGAGGCCATGCCCCAGACGCTCGAGAAGTAACCCTGCATCTTCGCCCGACGCTCCATGCCGTAGAGGTCGCCGATGATCGTCATCCCGATGGTGATGAGCGACCCCGCGCCGAGCCCCTGCAGGGCCCGGAAGGCAATGAGCTGCTCCATGCTGCGCGAGAAGCCGGCCAGCGCGGAGCCGAGCAGGAAGAGCGCGAGCCCGCCGAGGTACGCGGGGCGCCGGCCGAGGTGGTCGGCGAGCCGGCCCCAGATCGGCATCGACACCGTCGAGGTCAGCAGGAACGCGGAGAACGTCCACGAGTAGATCCGGATGCCCCCGAGGCTCGCGATCACGGTGGGCATCGCGGTCGCCACCACCGTCGATTCCATCGCGGCGAGGAACATGGCGGCCATCACGCCGCCCAGCACGAGCCCGCGACGGGCGCCCGAATCGATGGTGGCCATCAGTGCCCGCCGGTGCAGCCCGCGCAGCGGCACAGCGCCCGGAGGGTCGCGTACGGGTAGAGGCTCTCGCGACCGTCCAGCCAGCCCACCCGGAGCGCGTCCGGCTGCTTGGTGATCTCCTTGGGCCACGTCATCTCCTGGGTGAGCGCGGAGCCGGCGCTCGTCTCGCCGGCGGGATCGTCGAGACGCAGCCGATCGAACGGGTAGATGCTCCCGTGATCGTCGGCCCACGTCACCCCGACCGCGTAGCGTCCGACCAGGTGCACGTCCTTCGGCTGCGCCGGATCCGGCTGCCCCACGATCGGCAGGAACTTCCCGAGCGGCGTCATGCGCCGCCCCCGGCCGCGGCGGCGACGGCGAGACGGCGACCGGCCAGGAGATAGTGGACGGCCAGGTTCTGGTGCGGGCCCCACCGGGTGGCCCGGCGACGGATGGCGAGCTCGCTCAGGGCACGGCCGCGCGCGTAGAAGTGCTCGAAGGCGCGCCTCACCGCCAGATCGCCGGCCGCGCAGACATCCCCCCGGCCCAGGCACCGGGCCAGGAACCACTCCGCGCTCCATCGTCCGAACCCGCGCACCGCCGTCACGCGCTCGATCACCTCGTCGTTGGAGAGAGACGACAACCGGTCCAAATCCAGCTCGCCGCCCGCGACCTGCCGGGCCAGCCCCACCACGTACTCCGCCTTGCGCGTCGTGAGCTGCATGCCCCGCAACTCGGCCACCCCGGCTCGCGCGAGCACCGCCGGCTCCGGGAACGCGTACACCGCCCGTCCGCCCACCAGGAGCGCCTCACCGAAGCGCCGGACCAGCCGCGCCCGGACCGTGAAGGCGAAGGCCAGGTTGACCTGCTGCGCGCACACCGAGCTCACCAGCATCTCGAACGGGTTCGGCGCCAGCGTGGGCCGGAGGCCGTGGAGTCGCGTGGCCAGGCCGCCCAGGATCGGATCCCCCGCCGCGGCGTTGCGGAAGGAAGCCAGATCCAGGTGTAGCCCGCACACGTGCTGCACTTCCGCCACCGCTCCGTCGACCACCGCGGCGCGACGGGCCCCGGGAACCGAGACGGTCAGCCTCGCCGCGTCGGGGTCTCCGCTCCAGCGCAGCTCGTACCCCCGCCAGTGCCCGCCCCACTTGAAGGCACGCCGGAACACGCCGTCGGACAGTCGATTGACGGGATCCTCACCCCAGAGGTGGAACCGCGACAATGTCGCGGCCACGTCCACCGGGCCCGGGGCCACGAAACTCGCCTCCATAGACGGCGCTCAAGTGTACCAGAGGCGTCCCGGCAGCGGTACGCGACCAGATACGCCTGAGGCCCGGCGCCGCGGCCGGGGTGCTGCTCAGTGGCGGATGTCGAAGTAGACGGGTCCGAGAGGGACGGCAGGGGCGCCGTTCAGGCGCTTGACGCAGAAGTTGAACTCGACGATGTCGCTGGCGAACGGCTCCAGGAGGGCCCGGGCGGTGGTGTCGTGCGGCAACGGGAGCAGCAGGTGGTCGAGATCCATGCCGCCGAGGGTGGCCGCGATGGCCGAGAAGGCGCGGAACCCGCCCGCGCCCTTCAGGGTGACGTCGTAGGCCTTGACGGCCCGGATCCGCACCGGATCGAGGCCGCGTCGAGCCCGGTCATCCCAGAGCGAGAGCCACGCGCTCCCGCCCGGCCCGAAGGCGGTGAGGCTCCCCATGTAGGGGCCTTTCGGATAGGGCTGGAACAGATCGGAGACGAGGTAGCGCGGTACGAAATGGTGGAGGAACACCTCGCCGAACCGCCAGGCCGCGTGCGCGCGATCGCCGAGGGCGTCGACCTTCCGGATCTTCACCTCCGGATCGGGCGCGAAGCGAGCCAGGTCGAGCACCAGGTAGTCGAAGCGCGCGATCGGCTCCCAGCCGAGCGATGTCACCATGGCCATCGACGCCACGTTGTTGACGCCGATGAGCCCGGTGAGATAGGGCGCGCCCTGCGTCTCGACCCAGTCGGCGCCGGCCCGCATCAGCAGGGAGCCCAGGCCGTGGCCGCGCATGCCGGCGGCCACTCGAGTGTTGAAGCTGTACCCGGCCGAGCACGGCCGCCCGGCGACTCGCACCGGGGTGAGCGCGACGCAGTTCATCCCGACAATCTGCCCGTCCTGCTCCGCCACGAAGGTCCGGCATCGACTGTAGGCGGCGGGGCGGGCGAAGAAGTTGCGTCTGGCCTGGATCAGGGCGGCGCCGGCGTCAGGAGCCTGGCCGTCGAGCGACTGGAGGGCGTCATGGTCGGTCGGGCGAGCGTCTCGGAAGGAAACCTCCTCGGTGCGCAGGGCCGGCGAGCTCATGAGCCTGACCAAGAATACTCGGGTTTTGACCGTCTGCAACTCTTGTGAAGGCCGACGGCCAATGGCCCGGCTTGCGGTGGTAGCCGAGCGGCGGCCGGGCCCTACCGGAGGTGGAACGGGACGTCGACCACGACGACGCCCTTGCGGAAGAGCAGGGCGCCCTTGATGAGGAGAGCGGTCTGGTTGTGGAGCAGGTGCTGCCACCAGCGGGCGGGCACGAACTCCGGGATCACGATCGTGACCACGTGGTTCTGCCCCACCGCGAGCAGGTGGTTGACGTAGTCGAGGAAGGGCGTGAGCAGGGATCGGTACGGCGAGGTCAACACCACGAGCGGCACCCCCAGCCCGAACTTGCCCCACTTCTCCTCGAGCTTCTGGGTCCGATCCGGATCGAGCTCGACGTACACCGCCTTCGCGGACGCGGACAGGGTCTGCGCATACCGCAGCGCCGCCGCGACGCCCCGGTGCAGGTCACCCACCAGCACCAGCACCGAGTGGTCGATCGGGGGCGGTCCCCCGTAGTTGTCGAGGGAGAGCTGCCGCGCCACGTCGGCGTAGTGGCGGCGGATCATCATGAACAGCGCGACCAGCAGCGGGATGAGCAGCACCACCATCCACGCTCCGTGGCTGAATTTGGTGGCCGCGATCACCAGCATGACGAGCCCGGTGGTGGCGGCGCCGACCGCGTTGAGCATCCACCGCCACCACCAGCCCGGCTCGCGTCGGGAGAGCCAGCGCCGCACCATGCTCGCCTGGGAGAGCGTGAAGGAGACGAAGACCCCGACCGCGTAGAGCGGGATCAGGGCGTGGGTGGCGCCGCCGAACAGCACGATCAGGAGCGCGGCCAGGCCGCCGAGGATCAGGATCCCGTTGGAGAAGACGAGGCGGTCGCCGCGGGTGCCGAACTGCCGCGGGATGAAGCCGTCGCGGGCGAGGAAGAAGGCGAGCCGGGGGAAGTCGGCGAACGCGGTGTTGGCCGCGAAGACCAGGATCAGCATCGTGACGACCTGGATCTCGTAGTAGAGCAGTCCCCCTCCGAAGATGAGGCGGGCCAGCTGGGAGACGACCGTCTCCTCCGGGCGGGGCATCACCTGGTAGTGGCGGGCCAGGAAAGTGATGCCCATGAACAGCGAGATCAGGATGATGCCGAGCCAGGCCAGCACGATCCGGGCGTTGCGCGCCTCCGGATGACGGAACGCGGGCACGCCGTCCGACACCGCCTCCACCCCGGTGAGCGCGGCGCAGCCGGACGCGAAGGCGCGGAGCACCAGGAAGATGGTCAGGTCCTGGCTCATCTCCACCGCCGGGGCGGGCGGGGGGACGCTCTCCCACCCGATCAGCCAGCGCACGAGCCCGTAGGCGAGCATGACCGCGAAGCTGACCACGAACAGGTACGTCGGGACCGCGAAGAGCGCGCCCGATTCGCGCAGGCCGCGCAGGTTGACGGTCGCGATGCCGGCGATGAAGAGCACGCCGAGGGGGATGCGATAGTCGTAGAGCGCGGGGAACGCGGAGGTGATCGCGGCCACCCCGGCCGCGACGCTCACCGCCACCGTGAGCACGTAGTCGATGAGCAGCGCCCCGGCGGCGATCAGGCCGGGCAAGGTCCCGAGATTGTCCTTGGTGACGATGTAGGCGCCGCCACCCTGCGGGTAGGCGAGGATCGTCTGGCGGTACGAGCTCACCACCACCGCGATGAGCACGACGATCGCGATGCCGATCGGGATCGAGTAGCTGAGCGCGGCGGTGCCCGCGAGCACCAGGATCAACAGAACTTCCTCGGTGGCGTACGCCACCGAGGACAGCGCGTCGGAGGAGAAGACCGCGAGCGCGGACGCCTTGGAGAGCCGCTCGTGCCGCGCCTGGGCGGTGGCCAGCGGCGAGCCGACGAACAGCTTCTTGACCGCGCTGATCTTCACCCGAGCAGCCTCTGGATCACTTACGCTAGAGGGGGAGGCGCCCGGGTGTCAAGCATTCGCGGCCTTCCGCCGCGGCGCGGGCTATCGCGCGGAGCCCGCGTCCTTGCCGCGATCGGCGACCTCCTTGGGCTCGGGCGTCGCGTCCGGCGCCTCCACGCCTTTCTTGAACTCGCGGATCGCCTGTCCCAGCGAGCGGCCCAGATCGGGGATCTTCGAGCCGCCGAACAACACCAGCGCGATGAGCAGGATCAGCATCAACTCCTGAGCGCCGAGTCCGAACATGTGCGTCCTCCTCGAATCGAGAGTCCACCACCATGCGGGCGGCGAGCCGCCCGCGAGCACTGCGTGGGGAGGAGGCTACAGACAGGGGGGAGCCCGGAAGCGAACGCGCGCCGCGGCGAGCCGGGACGGGCTCGGGGGACGCCACGCGACGATCGCCGCGAGCACGATCAGGGCGGGCGCCCACCCGCGACCGGGGTCGACCAGGGCCGGCATCTGCTCGGAGAGCAGGAGCGGCAGGAAATCGCCGTCGTCGTCGTCGAAGTAGCTCGGGACCCACGCGAAGTCGGCGGTGTGGAAGGTGGCCGCCGTGACCAGCCCCACGTGGAAGAGCACCAGCACCGCCACCAGGGTACGCGCACCGAGCATGGCGCCGAGCCTACGGCCGCGGGGTCCGGGTGTCAAATTCGGCTTCGAACCGTCGAGGCGGGTGCGATGCTGAGGGGAAGGAGCGCCGGCCGACATGAACATCCTGGGACCCGACATCAGCGTGGGCGAGAAGCTCGTCCGCCCGGCGGTCGTGTACGGGTTCCGCCTGATCGCCTTCCGCCGGTGCGGCAAGCGGCAGGTCGGCCGGCGAGGCGGAACCTGCGCCGCGAGCGCCCGGGCCTGCGGGACCTCCGGACCGCCCGGCGTCACCACGGGGTGGTCTCGGTCCGGGACATCCGCTACGCCTTCCTCGAGGGGGACGGGCACGTGAGCGTCGTCGCCGGACGTCCCCGCCGCGAGTGACTCGCGGCCGCCTCCCCGATCCGTGAACGATCTCCACCAGTTCGTCGGTCACTGGGGCTATGCCGCCATCTTCGTGGTGGTCGTGCTCGGCAACGTGGGTCTCCCGGTGCCCGAGGAGACCATCCTGGCCCTCGCCGGCTACCTGGTCTGGCGGGGCAAGCTCCGGCTCTCCCTGGTGCTGGCGGTCGGCATCGTGAGCGCGGTGGTCGGCGACAACATCGGGTACTGGCTCGGCCGCCGGTACGGTCAGATCGCGCTGCCCCGCTACGCCCGCTGGGTGCTCGGGCATCCCGAGCGGCTCGAGACCATGAAGGCGTTCGTCGCGCGCCGGGGCCCCGTGGCGGTGTTCGTCGCGCGCTTCGTCCCGGGCGTGCGCTTCACCGCGGGGCCGCTCGCGGGCGCGCTCGGCCTGCCCTTCTCCTCGTTCCTGCTCGCCAACGTGGCGGGCGCGGTGCTCTACGTGCCGGTGGTCGTCGGAGCGGGGCTGGCGGTCGGCTACGGCTTCGGCGCCTACGTGGAGCGGATGCGCTACGTGGTCGGGGAGGTGGAGCGGACCGTCCTGCTCCTGGTCCTGGTGGGCATCCTGGCCCTGATCGCGCTCCGCATCGGGCAGGCCGTCCGCCAGCGCAAGACGCCCTGAGCCCGCGGCGACCGACCAGAAGTCGGTCGCCGCAAGGGGGTGGGCGATCAGTGCGCCTTCGCCTCCCCGAATCCGTCGGATCCCTTGAGACGCTCCTCGGTGCCGGGGATGTAGCGACGCTCCAGCTCCTGGAAGTGCGAGACCCGGGCCATCACGTGATGGCTCTCGGTGGGGTGCCCGACCTTCTGGCGCTCGAGCGTCCACTGGGCCTGCTCTTCGTTCTTCACCAGCTCCTGCATGAAATTCCACACCGAGTACATCGCGGCGTGGGCGCCGAAGAGGGTGATGAAGATGAACCGGTACCCGAGCTCGCCCAGCTCTCGGAAGGTGAGCGGGTTCGGATCCTTGTGCCAGCGGAAGGACGACGAGTAGTTGAAGGCGAGCGGCAGGTTCGGATGCGACTGCTTCATGGCCCGAGCGAACTCGATGGCCGGCTCGCGCTCCGAGTTCGACAGCTCGGCCCACACCAGGTCGACGCCCGCGTCGGCGTAGGCGCGGCCCCGCCAGATCGCTTCCTCCATGCTGCCGCCCACCGCGCCGTAGGCGTCGGTGCGGGCGATGATCACGAAGTCCCGGTCGAGGCGATCGCGCTCCGCGATCGCGGCCCGGTACTTCCCGAGCGCCTCCTCGCGCGACACGATGGTCTTGCCCGCGATGTGACCGCAGCGCTTCGGGAAGCGCTGGTCCTCGAGGTGAATGCCCGCCACGCCGGTCTTCACGAACTCCTGCACCGTCCGCATGGTCGACAGCGCGTTGCCGTAGCCGTCGTCGGCGTCCGCGATGATCGGCAGGTCGACCGCACTCGCCACCATCGAGGCGGCCTTGGTCACCTCGGTCATGGTGAGGAGGCCCATGTCGGGCCAGCCGTTGAGCATCGCCAGCGAGTAGCCGCTCAGGTAGATGGACTTCATCCCGGCCTGCTCGGCGATCTGCGCGTCGAGCGGCGAGTAGATGCCGCCGGTGAAGAGATACGGCTCCTCGGCGAGGAGTCGACGGAACGTCTTTCCCTTGGATTCCATGGTCGAGCCTCCGTCAGGCGGGTAGCGCGGGCGCCAGTCCGAGGGCGCACCAGCGGCAATAGGTGTCGGTGTCGATCTCGATCGCGCAGCTCGGGCAGCAGGGGACGTCGCACTCGCGGCAGACTGTCCCGCGCCGAGCCTCGACGTGGAGCGATGCGCACTCGCAAGCGGTCATGGGGCGGGCGCTCAGGCCCGTCTGCCGGTGGCCGCCGTGGGCCGCGCCCAGGGCAGCTCGAGCAGGGCCTCCGCGCAGCTCGAGCAGTAGCTCGTGGACTCGAGCTGATAGGAGCAGGCCGGGCAACAGGCGGCTCCGCACTCGATGCAGCCCAGATGATTGAACGCGAACTGGATCTCGGTCCCGCAGCGACAACGGCCCCCCATTGAGCTCCTCCTTGAGCGAGAGATGCCTCACTCCGGAGACAAGAAGCATTCCAGGGGCCTGCTGCGTCAGAACTTGCTGATTCGACTCACCATGTGCAGCCTTCTATCACTCGGAGTGTGACGCACGTGTCTCACTCGGGGGCGCTACAGAACTGCGCTGGAGCCTACAACTAGCTGATATAAATGATCAGACTAGAGCTTACCTCCATGAGTCAATCTAGTCACATATATGTGACTACT
>DATFAJ010000360.1:0-6864 GCA_035254745.1 Candidatus Methylomirabilota bacterium
GGTGGTGGCGGGCACGATCCCGTGGCAGGACGGCCGTCTCCTGCTCACCCGGCGGGCGATCAATCCCGCGCTCGGCAAGTGGACGTTCCCCGGCGGCTACGTGGACTGGGGCGAGACGGTGGACGCGGCCGCGCTCCGCGAGACCTGGGAGGAGACCGGTCTCACCGTGGACCTGGGCGGGCTGGTCGGGGTCTACTCCTACCCCGACGCGCCGTTGGTCATCGTCGTGTACGAGGCGCGGGTGCTGGGCGGCACCCTCACGCTCTGCCACGAGAACGACCGTCTCGAGTGGGTCGGCCCCACCGAGATCCCGTGGGAGGAGCTCGCCTTCCCCTCCACGGTGGCGGCGGTGCGGGACTTCCTCGCGCGGCCGGGCAACGGCGGTCACGCGTCGGGCAACGCGCTACCGACGTGACGGCTGGGTCACGGTCGCCCGTCTCTCCTGCTCAGCCCGCCCGGTCCGGGGTCCGGCCCTTGGCGCCGGCCCGCGCGAGGAACCGGCCGAGGTCCGCCACCACGTAGCGCTCGTGCCGTCCCTCCGCGATCTTCTCCACCTCGTCCCAGGCCTGCACGTCGAAGAGGCACCGGCGCCCGTCGGTCTCGAGTAGCACCGCCTTCGCCCGCACCGTCATCCCGATCGGGGTGGCGGCCAGGTGCTTCATGTCCACCGCGGTTCCGACGGAGGCGCCGCCCGGCGGCAGGTGGGGCACCATCACCGCGTGGGCCGCGTTCTCCAGCAGCGTCAGCACGAAGGGCGTCGCGAGCACGGTGACTCCGGGGTTGCCCAGCACCTCGGCGGTGAGCTCGCGCGTGACCACGCGCTGCACTTCGGCGGTCAATCCCGGAGCGAGCGGCATGGCGGCTTCTTCTTACCCCGATCGTCGCGCCACGTCAACGGCGCCCGCGAATCGGACGCCCGGCGGCTCGGAGCGACAGTCTGCGCGGCCCCGCTCGGCCGGCCCTATACTCGGCGAATGCCCGTGCTCCTGGCCGCGCTCGGCGCGCTGCTCATGTCGCTCGATTCCGCGATCAACATCGCGCTGCCCGCGATGGCCCGCGCGTTCGGGGTGGGCCCGGCCGCGATCCGCTGGGTGATCATCTGCTACGTGCTCACCTACGCCCTCACCGCGTTCGTGGCCGGCGTGCTCGCCGATCGCCTCGGGCCGGGCCCGGTGTTCACCGTCGGGCTCTGGCTCTCCGCCGCCGCCTTCGTCGGCTACGCGCTCGCGCACACCTACGGGACGGTGCTGCTGCTGCGGGTGGCGCAGGGGCTCGGGGGCGGGCTCGTCTACGGTACCGCGCCCGCGCTGGTGACCCTGTCGCTGCCGCGCGATCGTCACGGCCGCGGGCTCGGGCTCATGAGCCTGGGACTGGGCGTGGGGCTCGGGATCGGGCCGCTGGTGGGCGGCGCGCTGCTGGACGGCTTCGGGTGGTCGGCCGCCTTCGTCTTCCGGGCGCCGCTCTTCCTCGCGCTCGGCGTGCTGGCCCAGACCCGGATCCGGCGGCTGGGCGGCGCCGCGCCGGTCCGGCGCCGCGTCGCGCTCGCGGATCTCCTGCGGCTGCCTGTCGTAAAAGCCGCGCTGCTCGCGTTTCTCTCGAACCACGCGCAGTTCTCGGTGTGGCTGCTGATGCCGTTCTTCCTGGTGGGCCCGCTCGGTCTCACGCCCACCGTGGGCGGGCTCGTGTTCGCGCTCACCCCGCTCGCCAACGCGCTGGTGGCGCCGCTCGGCGGCTGGGCCACCGACCGCGTCGGGGTGCGCGGACCGCTCGCGTGCGGCCTCGCGCTCGAGGTGGCGGGGCTCCTCACCATCGGGACGCTCTCCGGCGCTCCCTCGCTCGCCCTGGTCGGCGTCGCGATGGCGCTCGTGGGCCTGGGCGTCGGCCTCTTCCAGGTGCCGAACCTGGCCCTGATGATGGCGTCCTTCCCGCCGGCGCAGCAGGGCGTGGCGGGCGGCCTCGCCTTCCTGAGCCGTACCCTCGGCAGCGCGGTGGGGGTGCAGGTGACCGCCGCGCTGTTCGACGCGCGCCTCGGGCGCGACGGCTTCCTGCCCGCGTTCCACGGCGCGTTCCTCGCCGCGGGGGCGGTGTGCGCGCTCGCGGTCGCGCTCTCGCTGCTCCCCGGGGGCGCGCCGCCCCGGCCGCGATGACCGCGGAGGCCCGGCCCTATCGCTGGGCCATCCTCGCGGTGTGCGTGCTCGCGTTCATGCAGACGCACGTGCAGCGCGTCGGCTTCGCCCCGCTGATCCCCACCTTCATCGCGGACATGGGGCTGGGCTACGCGGCGGCCGGCACCATCATGGCCTCCTACTTCTGGACCTACGCGCTCATGCAGGTGCCGGTCGGCGTGCTCACCGACCGCCTCGGCGCGCGCCGGGTGATGCTCGCGTGCATGGGGGTGATGGCGGTGGGCGCCCTCGCGTTCGCGCTCGCCCATACCTTGACCCAGAGCCTGCTCGCGCGCTGCCTGGTCGGAGCGGGCGCGGCGGCCACGTGGCTGCCGGGGCTGCGGCTCATCCACGAGTGGTTTCCCCTGCGCGAGCGCGGCCTCGCCACCGGGCTCTTCTCCTCGGGCGGCGGCATCGGCGCCACCGCCGCGCTCCTGCTCTTGCCGGTGCTCGCCGAGCACCTCGGCTGGCGCCGGGGCTACGCGCTGCTCGCGGTGCCGGTGCTGATCACGATGGTCGCGGTGTGGGCGCTCGTCGGGCCGGCGCCGCGGGTGCGCGACGCGGGCGCGGTGGCGGGGGCGCCGGGCGGCTTCACCGCGTCGATGCGCGCGGTGCTGGCGATGCCGGTGCTGTGGCCCTTCAACCTCTACGTGCTCTTCTCCTACGGGGGCTACTTCGCGCTGCTCACCTGGCTGCCCACCTTCCTCGTCAAGAGCGAGGGGCTCGGCCAGGCGGGCGCCGGTCTCGTCACCGCCCTCCTCACCGGCGGTACCATCGTGTCCTGGCCGCTCGCCGGCGCGATCTCCGACCGCTTCGGCCGTCGCAAGCCGATCTTCCTCGTGAGCCAGGCGATGAGCGTGGTCGTCTGCCTGGTCTTCGCCTGGGTGGTGCCCGGCCGCGGGGCGGGGGCGGCGGCGTTGGCGGCCGCCCTCACCGGCCTCCTGCTCGGCGGGCTGATCACCCCCTTCGTGATGGTCACCGAGCTGGTGCCCCCGCGGCTCATGGGGACGGCGTCCGGGGTGGTGAACCTCTTCTGCTTCGTGGGCGGCATCGTGGTGCCGGTGGTGCTCGGCTACGCCCTCGACCTGACCGGCAGCTTCCGCGCCGCCTTCACCGCCTGCGCGGCCTTCGAGGTGGTGGCCCTGGCCGTCGCGTGCTTCACGCGGGAGAGCGGCGGCCGGGCCGCTACGGCTTCGGGATCCGGAGGGTCTTGCTGATCATCAGGCTGCCCGAGAGCAGGAACAGCAGCGTGACCAGGTGCAGCTCGAGGCCGAGCACGCGCACCGGGTAGAGGGTGTGGTAGTGGAAGGCCAGCATCAGCAGGCCGAGGGGGACGACGCTGGTCGGGATCGGCGTGCCCTCGAAGTAGGTGACCTTCCCGGTCTCGCGGGAGAGATCGGCGGCGGTGATGTTGTAGCGCGCGAGGCGGCTCACCCCGCACCCCACGAAGTACATCAGCACGAGCTGGTCGACGATCCGGTCGAGCCCGGCCGCGAACGCGATGCCGGCCGGGGCCACTCCGAAGGAGATCACGTCGGCCAGCGAGTCGAGCTCGCGTCCCATCGGCGAGCCGCCGTGCCGCCAGCGCGCGATGCGTCCGTCGAGCACGTCGAAGACCAGGGCGAGCGGGACCAGCACCGCGGCCCCGTAGAGATACCGGCGGTCGCCGGTGGAGAGGAAGCGCATGGCCGCGAAGAGGGCCGCGACCCCGCAGAACCCATTGGCGAACGTGAAGAGATCCGCGAGGTGGAAGTCCCGGAGCATCGAGAAGTGGCGGCGCGGGGTCGGCGTGGGCAAGGGGCTAGTCCTCCCGCGGGCGACCCGCGGGGCCGCCCAGCACGTAGGCCGCGAACAGCTCGTCGAGGGCCCGCGCCGGGTCGTCGGTGAGCCCGGCGTGGACCGGCGAGCTCTGGAGCACGTCCGAGCGCGGGGCGGTGAGCCAGTGGAAGCGCTCGGACGGCGGGGCGAGCGCGACCGGCCCCGCGGCGGGGTCGCCCGCGGCGACCGCGCAGCCCGACGCGAGGTAGCGGGCGAGGAGCTCGTGGTCGACGTCGGGCACCCGCGCGCGCAGCTCGTCCGCTCCCGTGAGGGTCCGCATCGCCAGGTAGCCCGCGGTGCGCGCGTGGAGCACCACCCCGACCGGCACGAAGGCCCCCAGGTGCACGTGGGGCACCGCGCGGAGCACCGCGAAGTCGTAGGCGATCGGGCCCCCGGCGGTCATCGGCGCGCGGAGAGCGGGCGCGGCCGCTCGCGCCGCGCCTGCTCCTGGGCGCGGGCCGCCTCGGCCACGAAGTCGCGGGGGGCGCGCAGGCGCACCGCCAGGTATTCGAGGTAGCGGGCGCGGGCGGCGGCCGCGGAGGGAAAGTCGCGCCCGCTCACCGGATCCGTCAGGAGCTCGTCCGGCACCCGCGCGAGGATGCGGGCGAGCACCTCGGGGGAGAGCGCGCCGGCCAGGGCCGCGTCGACGCCTTGCAGGTCGCCGGCCCGCGCGAGGAGCACGTGGTCGCGGATGCGCGGGAAGGGGGTCCGGGTGCGCGCCTCGTCCACCGTCGCCCAGTCGTGATGCGCGTAGAGCGCTCCGCCGTGATCGATCAGCCACGGGCCGCGCCGCCACACGAGCAGGTTGGGATTGCGATGGCTGCGGTCCGGGTTGGTGACGAGCGCGTCGAGCCACACGAGCCGCGTGGCGAAGTCGGTGGAGACCAGCTCGCCCGCGGCGGTGGCGTCGAAGTTGAACGCGCCGTCGAGGTAGCGTAACCCCACGTTGACGCCCTGGCTCCCGCGGAGGATGTCCTGGATCTCGGGGTCGGGCTCGGTCCGGCCGAAGGCGGGGGAGAGGTCCACGATCGCGAGCTCGGGCACCGGCAGGTCGAGCGCCTGCGCGAGCTGACCCACCACCAGCTCGGCGATCAGGGCCTTCGCGCCCTGCCCCGCGCCCCGGAACTTGACCACGAACAGCCCGCCGGTGGCGGTGTCGACGACCGCGGGCAGCGAGCCGCCCTCCCGCAGCGGCTGCACGTAGCGGGTCGCCGCGTGACGCGCGAGCGAGTCGGGTGTGGGCATCGCCGCTCAGGACTGTACTACACGGGCCCGGGGCCGCGGTATGATGCGGGCCATGGAGATCCTCGACCCGGTCGGCCCGTCCGCCGCCGCCACGCGCACGGGGGCGCCACGCCCGGCCTCGCTGCAGGGCGCGGTCATCGGCATCCTCGACAACTCCAAGCCCAACGCCCGCGTCCTGCTGGAAGGCGTGGCCCGTGCGCTTGCGGCCAAGCTCGGCGCGGCCGAGGTGCGCGCGTGGCGCAAGCCCGGCGCCTCCATCGGCGCGACGCGCGCCGTCCTCGACGAGATGGCGGCCCACTGCGGGGCCGTCCTCACCGCCTCCGCCGACTGAGGGTCGTGCACGTCGTGGAGTATCCACGACGCCACGGAGCTGGAAGGGCGGGGGATCGCGACCATCGTCCTGGGCACGCACGAGTTCCGCCCGCTCGCCCTCGCCGAGGCCCGCGCCAAGGGGCTGGCCGCGCTCGGCATCGTCACGGTGCCCCACCCGATCGGCGGCGTCGCGGAGGACCTGGTCGCGGCCAAGGCGGCGGCCGCGGTCGATCAGGTGCTGGCCGCGCTCATCGGCACCGTGGCCGCGAGCGGGCCGGACACCGCGGTCGCGGAAGGGCCGGCGGCGCGCCATCGCGCGCCCGACGATCTCCTCGAGTTCCAGGCCTTCCTGATGGAGCGGGGCTGGGGCGACGGGCTGCCCGCCATCCCCGCGACCCCGGAGCGGGTGGCCGCGATGCTCGCGGGCACGCGGCGTCCGGCCGGCGACCCGGTCGCAGTGCTGCCCCCGCGGCTCGGCCGCGCCACCGTGGAGCGGGTGGCGGTGAACGCGGTGCTGGCGGGCGCGCTGCCCGAGCACCTGCCGGTGATCCTGGCCGCGGTCGAGGCGGTGAGCCAGCCCGCCTTCAACCTGCAGGCCATCCAGACCACCACCCATCCGTGCTCGCCGCTCGTCATCGTCAACGGCCCGATCGCGGTCCGCCTCGGTGTCAACGGCGGCGGCAACGCGCTCGGGCAGGGGTACCGCGCCAACGCGGTCATCGGGCGCGCGCTCCGGCTCGTGCTGCAGAACGTGGGTGGGGCGCGGCCCGGCCACGAGGACCGCGCGACCCAGGGGCACCCGGGCAAGTACAGCTACTGCGTGGCCGAGAACGAGGCCGCGTCGCCCTGGGAGCCGCTCTCCGTCGAGCGAGGCTTCGCGCGCGAGGTCAGCACCGTGACGGTCTGCGGCTCGGAGGCCCCGCACAACATCAACGACCACGGCTCCTCCACGCCCGAGGGCATCCTCACCACGGTGGCGGGCAGCGTGGCCACGGTGGGGAGCAACAACATCTATCTGGGCGGCGAGCCGCTGGTGGTTCTTGGACCCGAGCACGCGGCCACCGCGGCCTCGTCGGGATGGGGCAAGGACGAGCTCCGCCGGCAGCTGTGGGAGCGGTCGGCCGTGCCCCTGGCGCGCTTCGCGCCCGAGAACATCGCGCGCTTCGCCACGATCTACCCGGAGGAGTTCCAGGATCGTCCGGCCGGCGCCGTGGCGCACGTCGCGCGCGACTGGCGGGATATCATGGTCGTGGTGTCCGGCGGCGCCGGGAAGCACTCCGCGCTGATTCCGACCTTCGGCGCTACGCGCTCGGTCACCCGGCGG
>DATFAJ010000361.1:0-2037 GCA_035254745.1 Candidatus Methylomirabilota bacterium
GGTGCGGCGCGTGGCCCGCACCGGCCACTACCTCGAGTCGCGAGTCCTTGAGGCGCGCCGCGAACTCCTGCGCATAGGCGCGCGGCACCAGGCGATCGGCCGCGCCCCACACCAGGAGCGTGGGCGCAGTGACGCGGTGGATGCGCTTGCTGAGCCCCTTGTCCGGGATCGGCCAGATGAACTTGCCGGTGGCGCCCATCGCCCAGGTCAGCCGGGTGCGCGCGAGCGCTCCCTCCTCCGGGTCGTCGGGCACCGTGAACATCGCGCGGGCCGCGGGGCCGTCGGGCTTGTCGAACACGTGGGCCGCCATCTCGGCCGGCCCCAGCAGCATCCAGTTGACCACCGGCGCGTCGTCGCGCCAGAGCCCGATCGGATCGATGAGCGCGAGGCGGCGGACGCGCGCCGGACGCAGGGCGGCCACCTCGCACGCCATCATCGCGCCGAACGAGTGCCCGGCCAGCATCACCTCGCCGAGCCGGAGCGCCTCCAGCAGCTCGTCGTAACAGAGGACGAGATCCCAGAGCGTGTCGACGTGCTGGATCGCCTCGGGGTCGCCCGCCGAGGTCCCGGGATGCTCCGGCGCGTAGACCGTGAACTGCTGGGCGAGCGCGTCGAGGAACGGCCCCCACGTGAGACCCCAGGGGCCGTGGAGGAACATCACCGCCGGGCCCGCGCCCTTGACGTGGACCTGTATCGGCACGCGCCCGTGCCAGACGGCGACGGTGCGAGTCCCCTGACCTTTCAGCCCCTCACCTTTCAGCCCCTCACCCTGCCCTCTCCCCAGGGGGGAGAGGGTGTGTTGGGCGGTCATCGCGCGGCGCCGACCGTCTGGCGGGCGCCGCGCAGGGTCTTCGGCCACCAGTGGTTCTCCCAGCCCTTGTCGTCCCAGATGTCGCGCAGGCCCGGCAGGACCTCGCGGGCCAGCAGGTCGATGTTCTTGAGGGTGAGCTCGTGCGGCATCGAGCCGATCTGGATCAGCAGCATCAGGTTACCCACGTGCAGGCGCTTGATGACCTCTTCCACGAGACGCTCGCGCACGGTCGCCGGGCTGCCCGCGATGACGTAGCCCTTGTTCACGAAGTCCTTGTAGCGGAGCGTCTTGGGATCCTCGGCCCGCCGCACCGGGTTGCGGTTGGCCGCGAGCAGGCTCCGGTAGTCCTGGTTGCCCGGCGGGGCGAACCACTGCGGCGGCACGTGCAGGCACTTGTGGTAGAAGTACTCGACGTGCTTGGCGTAGTCGATCTCCGCCTGCGCGTCGGTCTCCGACACCGCGACCAGCTGCAGGAACCCCGCGCGATACGGGTTACGCTCGAGCCCCTTCTTGTCCACCACGTCCCAGTAGCCGTCCATCATGGTGGACGCCGCGCGCGCGCCCGCGTAGGAGAGGAAGCAGTAGCAGACGTTGTGGTCGGTGGCGAAGTCGAAGGTGCTGATGCTGCCCGAGCCGGGCACCCAGACCGGCGGGTGCGGCTCCTGGATGGGGCGCGGCCAGAGGTTGACCTGGCCGAGCTGGAAGTACTTCCCGTTCCACGCGAAGATCTCCTTCGCCTGCCACGACTTCAGCACGAGCTCGAAGGCCTCGCGGTAGCGCTCGCGGTGCTCCATCGGGGTGATGCCGTAGGCGAGGTTGACGTCCATCGGGCTGCCGAGCGGCAGCCCGGCCACCAGCCGGCCCCCGCTGATGCAGTCGAGCATGCCGTACTCCTCGGCCACCCGGACCGGTGGCGAGGTGGTCGGCAGCGTCATGCCCATCTGGACGATGGCGACGTCGAGGCCGTTGGTCTGCTTGGCCAGCACGCTGCCCATCAGGTTGGGGCTCGGCATGAAGCCGTAGGCGTTCTGGTGATGCTCGTTGGTGCAGACCCCGTCGAAGCCGGCGCGCGCGGCGTGCAGCAACTCGTCGAGCGTCCAGTTGTAGTACTGCCCGACCCGGCGGGCGTCGGCCAGCTCGCCCCAGGGCGGGGTCACCCAGACGCTCGGGTACCGGCGCTCGAAGTCGGAGGGCAGCTCGCGATGCGGCATCAGGTGGAACGCGCT
>DATFAJ010000362.1:0-10067 GCA_035254745.1 Candidatus Methylomirabilota bacterium
GGAGCCCGGGATGCGCCTTCCGCGCGGGGCGGAAGTCGCGGTCGACGCCCAGGTGGATCTTGAGGCGGCCGCGCTCGAACCACGCGCCGCCGCGCGCGGCGAGCGCGGGCGGCTTGGCGATCTCGGGAATGCCGAGCAATCCGTCGTAGAAGGCGCGCGCCTCGGCCTCGCGGCCGGCCGGCATCGCGAGCTGCACGTGATCGACTCCGACGATGGGCATCAGCCGGCCCGCTCGGCGATGTGCCGGGCCGCCTCGGCCGAGGTGCGCACCGGGATGATCTCGAAGTGTCCGAGGTCGCCCCACGCCGCGATCCAGTCGTCGAAGAGCGACCGGTCGTCGGTGCGCATGAGCTGGAAGCAGCGGAAGTAGTCGAGATCGACCCAGCTGTCGACGTACTCGAGGCCGGGCGGGAGCTGGCGCCCCTTCTCGCGCGCCCGGCGATAGATCTCGGCCGCGGCGCCCGCGTTGAAGTACTCGATGACCATGTAGAGCATGAGCCGCTCCTCGCGTCAGAGATCGTGGCTAGTCGCCGAGGCCGAGCGCGGCGCGCAGCTGCTGCCGCTGCTCCTGGACCACCGACCACATGCGGCCGCCGGTGAGGCCGCCGTCCACGATCAGGGCGTGGCCGTTCACGAAGCTCGACTCCTCGCTCGCGAGCCAGAGCGCGGCGCGCGCGATGTCCTCGGGCAGGCCCGCGCGCTGGATCGGCTGGCGGGTGGCGAGGAGCGTCTTCATCTGCTCGGCGACCCGGTCCGCCTCCGGCCCGGCAAGACCCAGGGCCGAGCCGAAGATCGGGGTCGCGATGCCGCCCGGGCAGATGCAGTTCACGCGCACCCCGCTCTCGCCCAGCTCCATCGCCACCGAGCGGGTGAGGTGCACGACCGCGGCCTTGGCCGCGCTGTAGACGTGCGGCCCGTAACCGGCCTGCAGCCCGGCCACGCTCGCGGTGCTGATGATGCTGCCCCCGCCCTGGCGCTTCATGATCGGGGCCGCGTGCTTCATGCCGAGGAAGACTCCGCGGAGGAGCACGCCGATCGTGTGATCGAAACCGTCCGCCGGGATCGCCTCGATCGGCCCGGACACCCCGCCGGCCCCCGCGTTGTTGAAGAGGCAGTCGAGGCGGCCGAAGCGTGAGACCGCGTGGGTGATCGCGCCGCTCACGTGGGCCTCCTGGCTCACGTCCGCGTGCAGGTAGCTGGCCGACTTGCCCAGCTCCTCGGCCAGGCGGGCGCCCCGGTCGTCCTGGACGTCGGCGATCACCACGCGACAGCCCTCCTCGACGAAGAGCCGGACCGTCGCGTCCCCGATGCCGCTGGCTCCCCCGGTGATGACCGCGACCTTGCCGTCGAGCTTGCCCATGTGGCGATCTCCCTTCAGCGCGCGCCGGCCCGCTCGAGCACACGCGCCATCGTGTCGTGGCCGCGGGCCCGCGCGAGCGCCAGCGGCGTCCGTCCGTCGCGGTCCGCGAGGTTGAGGTCGGCGCCCGCCGCGACCAGCGCGGTCAGGGTGTCGATGTGGCGAGGACCGCCGTCGCCCAGGACGATGGACTCGATCAGCGCGGTCCAGCCGAGGTTGTTGACGTGGTCGAGCGGGGCCCCCGCCCGGATGAGCGCGCGCACCACGTCGGCGTGGCCCAGGTGGGCGGCCGCGATCAGGGCGGTGCCGTCGTAGCGGCTGGTGACGTTCCGCGCGCTGCCGCCCAGGGCCAGGGCGGTCTCGAGCGTCGGCACGTCGCCCGCGACCGCCGCGATGGTCACGATGTCGTAGCGGTCGTGCTCGAGCGCGTTGGGATCGGCGCCCGCGGCCGCCAGCGCGCGCATCGCCTCGTGGTGGCCGCCGTACGCGGCCAGGTGCAGCGCGGTGCGGCCGTGGCCGTCGCGCGCGTCGGGGCTCATCCCGCCCGTGGTCAGGGCCCGGATGTCGGCCGCGTCGCCGCGCGCGGCGGCGGCCAGGAGGCCACGGTAACCGGCGCGCTCCTCCGCCGACGGCGGCACCTGCGCCGCGGCGGGCACGGCGGTGAGCAGGAGCGCCAGGCCGAGCATTCGGGCGGACCCGTGGGCCATCGGACGCTAGAACGAGCGGTGCTCGAGCTCCGGCGCCTCGAGCCGGCTCCGGGTGAACTCGAGGGCGCGCTCCACGTCGAAGCGCTTGCAGGTGAAGAGCACCACCGCGAAGAAGCGTCGCGCGCTCCACACGTAGAGGGAGATGCCCGAGTCGATCAGGGGAACGAACGCGTCGAAGCCCTGGTTCTCGGGCTTGCCGGCGCCGGCCGGTGAGTGGATCACGGGCGTGCCGTACGTGGTGAGGTCGAGATGCGCGGCCAGCCCGAGCAGGTAGCTCTCCACCGCGGGGCGGTCGACCGCCGCGGCGAAGTGGCCCTCGATCAGCAGGCGCTGGCGCGTGATGTCGGGCGCCAGGTCACGCATCGCGGTCCCGGCCGGCCGGTCGATGGTGGCGCATGGGGTGCGCCGGCCAGTATACGTCCGGGAAAGCGCTCGACATCAGGCCGCGACGGTGCCGCGGGCGGCCCAGGCCCGGGCGGTCAGCCGGATCGAGCCGTCCGCGGCCGCGGGCACGCGCTGGCGCAGGTGGTCGCGGAGGCGGGCCCTCGCGCCCTCGTCGAGCGCCATCGCGTAGGCGGGCGCGGGCCCCTGGCCGCCCAGGAACGGGAGCCAGTAGTCCTCGAAGCTCGCGAAGGGCGTCGGGACGTCGATG
Organism: Candidatus Methylomirabilota bacterium; assembly: GCA_035254745.1. GTDB lineage: Bacteria > Methylomirabilota > Methylomirabilia > Rokubacteriales > CSP1-6 > CAMLFJ01. Next base: position 2,717 of record DATFAJ010000362.1, read on the forward strand.
GCGGTGACCTCGACGCGCCCGAGCCCGGCTCCGGCCAAGAGCTGCGCGAGCGCGTCGGGGCGACAGAGCGGGAACCGTGGTCCCTCGTCCATCCGGGCGGCGGCGGGGTCGAGCGCGACCGCCGCGTCCCAGAAGAGCCGGATGAGCTCCATGCCTCCCGCGTAGTCCCAGACGTAGGCCGCGATCGTGCCGCCGGGCTCGGTCACCCTCGCCATCTCGGCCACCGCGGCGGGCTGGTCCGGTACGAAGTTGAGGACGAGCCCCGAGACGACCACGTCGACGGCCGCCGCGTCCAGCGGGATCCGGGTGGCACCGGCCTGGTGCAAGACCGCGCGAGCGGCGAGGTGACGCCGGGCGGTCGCGAGAAATCCCTCCGAGGGCTCGATCGCGGTGAGCGAGGCGGGCGCGCAGTGATCCAGGATCGCGGCGGACAGCGCGCCGGTGCCGCAGCCGACATCGAGCCATCGGCGCCCGGCGGGGATCGCGAGCCAGGAGAGGAACCGAGGCGCCACGCGTCGGCTCCACCGGCCGACGTATTGCTCGTAGGGGTCGCCGCTCTCCCACGTGTCCGCGACGGGCTTGCGATCCAAGTTCCGGTCCCCGGGAGCGCGGGGCTAGACGACCCGGCGGGGCGCCGCGGTGGCGGGGTCGCCGGTGTTGGGCGTGCCCGACGGCTCGATGAGGAGCAGGTGCACCTCCTCGGTGGCGACCGGTCGGTGCTCCACGCCGCGGGGGACGACGAACGTGGCGAGCTTGGCCGCGAGGTTGACCGGATCCATGCGCCGGTTACGCGGGCTCGCGGTGGGAGCGGAGGAAGTCTCCCACCACCCGGTTGTACTCCTCGGGCACGAGGGTCGGGGCGAAGTGGCCGCCGGTCGGCAGGACCGCCAGCTTGGCGCCCGGGATCCGCGCGGCCAGCTCCTCGGAGTAGAACGGCGGCGTCAGGGTGTCGTCGGCGGCCACCACCACCAGGGTGGGGCAGCGGATCTCACCCAGGCGGGCGCGGCGGTCGAACGCCACGATGGCGTCGATGCGGCTGGCCAGCACCTCGGTGGGAGGCGGGGCGGCGGCCAGGCGCTTCATCTCCTCGACCAGCGCGGCGTCGTTCTCGCTGATCCACCGCGGCGGGCGCAGCATCACCACCGAGGCCCGCCAGTAGCTCTCGAAGCCGCGGTGGAGCAGGAGCTCCTTGCGCGTCTCGAAGCAGCGGCGGAAGTAGGCGTCCTGGCCGGGCCAGGTCGCGCTCAGCACCAGGCTCTGCAGCCGGCCCGGGTGGTCCTGGGCGATGGTCTGGCCCATGGCGCCGCCGGTGGAGTGCCCGACGTAGTGCGCGCGCTCGACGCCCAGGCGGTCCATGAGCGCGATGGTGTCGGCCGCCATCTGGTCCACGGAGTACTTGATGCGCGAGTGGGTGCTGCGGCCGGCCCCGCGGTGATCGTGGACGATCACCCGGAAGTCCCGGGCGAAGTCGCGCGCCTGCGGACCCCAGAACGCGCCCTGGCCGCCCAGCCCGGGGACCAGCATCAGCGCGGGCCCCTGGCCCTGCTCCTCGTAGTAGATGTCGGCGTCGCCGATCGAGACGTGCGGCATGGCCCGGTCCGGCTACCTCGTGTCGTTCATGCCCATGCGCCGCTCGATCGCGATCACGTCCTGCGGCCGCTCGAACGGCGCGGGAGCGGGCGCGCCGGGCTCCCGCGGGCGGCCGATGGCCTGGAAGAAGTCCTCGAGGCCGGGCGGGGTGATCACCCACAGCATCACCAGGTCCTCGTCCGGGCTCTCGTTGATCAGCTCGTGCTTCACGTCGTAGCCCAGGAAGCAGGAGGTGCCGGGCACGAGCGGATGGCTCACCCCGTCGACCACCGCGCGCCCGCGGCCGCGGAAGCAGATCTGCAGCTCGACCTGATCGCCGTGCGAGTGCTCGCGCACGCGGCTGCCGGGGGCGATGGTCTGGAAGCCCATGGCGTGGCCCGCGAAGCCGGTGCGCGCCGGGTAGAGCTTCGGATCCGCGTGGCCGTTGGCGGGGACGGGCTGCCAGTACGAGGGGCCGTCCTCCGGCTGGACGACGACGGCGCGGCCGCGCACGCGGTCGGTCTGGGTGGTGCTCTGGCTCATGGCGCTCCTCCTGGCTCGGGGCGGTTGGCGGTCAGTGTAACCCGGCCCCACGTTTGACCGCCCGCGCAATCTCGGCGATAGTCCCGCCATGACCACCCGCCGCGCCCTCGTCATGTCGGCCCTGATCCTGGCGTCCACCGTGTCCTTCGCCGGCCCCGCGATCGCCCAGGACACGCCCAGGTCGGGCGGCGTTCTCAAGGCGGCGATGATCGGCGAGCCGCCGACGCTCGACCTGCACTGGACCACCGCGGTCATCACGCAGGAGATCACCTTCCACGTCTACGAGGGTCTCTTCACGTACGACGCGGGCTACGCGCCGATCCCGATGCTGGCCGAGTCGTACACCATGACGCCCGACGGCCGGCGCTACACCATCGTCCTGCGCAAGGGCGTCCGCTTCCACAACGGCAAGGAGATGACCTCGGCCGACGTGGTGGCCTCGCTCAATCGCTGGGGCAAGGTGGCCACCACCGGCAAGGCGGTGTGGCGGGCGGTGGAGGCGGTCGAGGCCAAGGACCCGTCCACGGTGGTGATCCACCTGAAGGAGCCGTCGGGCTCGCTGCTCTACGGGCTGGCGAGCCCGAACAATGGCGCCTCGATCCACCCCCGGGAAGTGATCGCGGCCGCCGGCGACGGGCAGATCAAGGAGTTCATCGGCACCGGCCCGTACCGCTTCGTGGAGCACCGGCCCGACCGCCACATCAAGGTGGCGCGCTTCAAGGACTACGCGGCGCGGCCCGAGGCGCCCAACGGCTACGGGGGCCGGCGCACCGCCTACGTGGACGAGATCCTCTTCATCCCGGTGCCGGACGTGGCGGTGCGCCTCGCGGGGGTGGAGACCGGCGAGTATCACTTCGCCAACAGCATCAACCAGGACAAGTACGAGGGGATCAAGAGCCGCGGCGACATCGGGGCGTCGCCGGTGAAGCCCTACGGCTGGATCACCGCGGTGCCGAATCACAAGCAGGGGGTCATGGCCAACAAGAAGGTGCGCCAGGCGCTCCAGGCGGTGCTCGACATGGAGCCGATCATGGCGGCGGGCATCGGCAACAAGGAGTTCTACCGGCTCTCGGGTGCGCTCTTCTATCCGGAGCAGCCCGCCTTCTATTCCACCGCCGGGGTCACCGCGTACAACCTGAAGAGCAAGGACCGCGCCCGCGCCCTGCTGAAGGAGGCGGGCTACTCCGGACAGCCGGTGCGCTGGATCACCACCAAGGAGTACGAGTGGATGTACAACACCGCGGTGGTGGCCAAGCAGCAGATGGAGGAGGTGGGATTCGTCGTCGACCTGCAGGTGGTCGACTGGGCCACCCTGGTGCAGCGGCGCAACAAGCCCGAGCTGTTCGACGTCTTCTCGACCGGCTTCACCCTGAGCCCCGACCCGGCGCTGGCCTCGTCGCTGCAGTGCAACTGGCCCGGCTGGTGGTGCCACGAGGAGAAGGACCGGCTACTCGCCGAGATGACGCGCGAGACCGATCCGAAGAAGCGGCGGGCGCTGATCGAGCGGGTGCAGGCGATCTTCTACGAGGACGTGGGGCGCATCAAGCTCGGCGACTACTATCCGCTGCAGGCGACGCGCCGCGAGCTGCGCGGGTTCAAGGCGGGGCCGTTCCTGCACTTCTGGAACGCGTGGCTGGCGCGGTAGAGAGCATCGCCGGAGTGGCCTGAGCGACCGCAGAGGGCGCCCATGAGCGAGATACCGACGACCACTCCGCCCGAGGTCGATGTGCCGGACGTGCTGAACGTCGCCGTCGAGTACGTCGATGGCGCGGTCGCCGCCGGACATGGTGAGCGCGTCGCATACATCCACGAGGGCCGACGGGTCACGTATGCCGAGCTGCAGCGGAGCGTGAACCAGGTTGGCAACGCGCTGGCCGCGCTGGGCATCGAGCTCGAGCAGCGGGTCGCGATCCTGCTGCCCAACTGTCTCGAGTTCGTGACCTCGTTCTTCGGCGCGATCAAGATCGGGGCCGTCTCGACGCCGATCAGCTTCGCGGTCACCCCAGACGAGCAGACCTTCTTGCTGGCCGACAGCCGAGCTCGCGCCATCGTCACCACGGCGGCGTTGTGGGGGCCACTCCGTGAGCGCCGCGGCCGGTGTCCGTTCCTGCGACACGTGCTCCTCGTCGGCGGCGGGGCGTCGCAGCCCGGGGAGCACGACTTCGGCGCGCTGGTGCACGAGGCGCCGGCCGAGCTGGAGGCGGCGCCGACCAGGAGCGAAGACGCCGCCTTCTGGCTGCATACGTCGGGCAGCACGGGAACACCGAAGTGGGCCGTGCACCTGCAGCGCGACATGCTGTACAGCGAGCGCCTCTACTCGGCCCGGTTCGTCGAGCTGCGCCCCGGCGACGTCGTGGTGTGCGGCAGTCCGTGCTTCCACGCCTACCCGCTCGGATTCACCACCTACTTCGCGTTGAAGGCGGGAGCGACCGTCGTGCTGAACGCGGAGCGCAGCACCCCCGCCCGAATGTTCCAACTCGTCCGCGAGCACCGTGCCACCGTCTTCGTGGGCGTGCCGACCCTGTACGCCCAGATGCTCCAGGCGGCTTCGGCGGCGAAGCCGGCGGAGTTCTCGAGCGTCCGCGTGTGCTTCGCGGCGGCCGAGCCGCTGCCGGCCGATCTCTACCGCCGCTGGCGCGAGCGCTTCGGGGTCGAGATCCTCGACGGCATCGGCACGACGGAAGCGCTGCACATCTTCATCAGCAATCGCGCCGGCGAGGTGCGGGCAGGGAGCTCGGGGCGTGCGGTGCCCGGTTACCGGATCCGCTTGGTGGACGACGGGGGCGCCGACGTGCCGACGGGCGAGATCGGCAATCTGCTCGTCAGCGGCGGCAGCGTCTTCGTGGGCTACTGGCACCGACAGGACGTGACGAGACGGGTCCTGCAGGGCGAGTGGTACCACACCGGCGACAAGTACCGTCAGGACGTCGACGGCTACTACTGGTACATCGGACGCGCCGACGACCTCCTTCGGGTGAGCGGGCACTGGGTCTCGCCGGCCGAGGTCGAGGCGGCGCTGGTGAGCCATCCCGCGGTGCTGGAGGCCGCCGTGGTGGGAAAGGAGGATGGCGACGGACTCATCAAGCCGAAGGCCTTCGTCGTGCTGCGCGACGGCTTTCGAGCGACGGAGCCCCTGGCCGAGGAGCTGAAGGCGCACGTCAAGAGCACCATCGCGCCCTACCAGTATCCGCGCTGGATAGAGTTCGATGAGTCGCTTCCCAAGACGGCGACCGGCAAGATCCAGCGCTACAAGCTACGCTAGCCGCCCCCGCGGCCTTCGCGCTAGGGCCGAAGCACGCGGCCCGGTAGGGCGCCGGTGTGCTGGCCGGCGGCGATGACCACGCGGCCGTTGACGATCACGTCGCCGATGCCGGCCGCGTACTGGTGGGGGTCCTCGTAGGTCGCGCGGTCGGCCACCGTCGCGGGGTCGAACACCACGAGGTCCGCCTTCGCGCCCACCGCGAGCACGCCGCGGTCGGACACGCCGAGACGCCGGGCGGGGAGGCCAGTCATCTTCCAGATCGCGGTCTCGAGCGAGAGGACCCGCTCGTCGCGGGCGTAGCGGCCGAGCACGCGGGGGAAGGTGCCGTAGCTGCGCGGGTGGGGCTTGCCGGTGGCGAGGGGGCCGTCGGCGGCCAGCGAGGAGCCGTCGGAGCCCACCATGACGTGCGGGTGCACGAGGGCGCGGCGCAGGTCGGCCTCGTCGAGCTGGAAGAGGATCATGTACCCCTTGCCCTGCTCGGCGACGATCAGCTCGATGGCGGCGTCGAGCGGGTCCTGCCCGCGCGCGGCCGCGATCTCGGCGATGCGGCGGCCCTGCGCGTCCGGGCGCGACGGCGAGTAGGCCACCATGATGTCGGACCAGTCGAGCCCGCGCAGCAGCGTCTCGCCGCCGCCGGTCAGCTCGGCCCGGATGCGCTCGCGCGTGCCCGGATCGGCGAGGCGCTTCAGCATCGCGTCGATGCCGCCCTCGAGCACCCAGTCGGGCAGCAGGGTGCGCAGCGTGGTGCTGGAGGCGGTGTAGGGGTAGACGTCGCCCATCACGTCCTGGCCCTGGGCGCGGGCCGCGTCGATGAGGGCGAGCGCGTCCGCCACCCGGCCCCAGTTCGGGCGGCCCGCGGCCTTGACGTGGCTCACCTGGGCGGGCAGCCCGCCCTCGCGGCCGACCCGGATGGCCTCGGCCACCGCGTCGAGCAGCGTCGCGCCCTCGCCGCGGATGTGGCTCGCGTAGAAGCCGCGGCCGCCGGCCGCACGGCGGGCGATGCCGATGATCTCCTCGGTGGCCGCGTAGGAGCCGGGCGCGTAGATGAGGCCGGTGGCGAGGCCGTAGGCCCCGTCGGCCATCGCCTCGTCCATCATGCGCTCCATCGCGGCCTGCTCGGCCGCGGTGGGCGGCCGGCGGGCGAAGCCCATCGCGGCCAGGCGCAGCGTGCCGTGGCCGATGAGCTGCGCCACGTTGAGCGCGACGCCGTCGCCCTCGTAGCGCGCGAGGTACTCGCGGACCGACTTCCACGAGAAGTCCATCCCGGCGGGCAGGTAGAGGGCGAAGCCCTTCATCTCGGCGCGGAACTGATCCGAGACCGGGGCGGGGGAGAAGCCGCAGTTGCCGACCACCTCGGTGGTCACGCCCTGACGGATCTTCGACTCGGCGCGCCGGTTGTCCCAGAGGCGCCAGTCGGAGTGCGAGTGCATGTCGATGAAGCCGGGGGCGACGGTGCGCCCGCTCGCGTCGATGGTGCGCCCGGCCGGCTCGCGGGCGAGGTCGCCGACCGCGGTGATGGCGTCGCCGGTCACCCCCACGTCGCCGCGCCGCGCGGGCGCGCCGGTGCCGTCGATGAGCCGCCCGCCCGTGATCTTGAGATCGAGCACGGACGCGGGCCTAGTAGCGCCGGTCGTCGAGGTCCAGCAGCGGAAACGCGCTCGTGACGTGCGGGACGGTGACCGGAGTGGCCGGATGCAGGTACGAGGCGTCGAGCATGTCCAGGCTGTGCACGCCGAGCAGGCCCATGGCGATGCGGATCTCGTCCTCCAGCAGCTCGAGCGCCCGGACCAGGCCGGCCTCCCCGGCGGCGGCGAGGCCGAGGCAGGTGAGGCGGCCCAGCCCCACGACCTGCGCGCCGAGTGCGATGGCCTTCAGCACGTCGGTGCCGCGCATGAAGCCGCCGTCCACGATGACGGTGGAGCGGCCGGCCACCGCCTTCACCACCTCCGGCAGCACCTCGATCGAGCCGCGCCCGTG
>DATFAJ010000363.1:0-7182 GCA_035254745.1 Candidatus Methylomirabilota bacterium
GGTCATGCGCGCGCGCGAGCTCGGGCTCGAGACCAAGGGCTCGGTGTGCGCCTCCGACGCGTTCTTCCCGTTCCGGGACGGGCTCGACGTGGTCGCCAAGGCCGGCGCGACCGCGGTGATCCATCCGGGCGGCTCGCTCCGCGACGAGGAAGTCGTGGCCGCCGCCGACGAGCACGGCCTCGCCATGGTGGTGTGCGGGATCCGCCATTTCAAGCACTAGCCGACCTCCCGAGCGGGTGTTCTCGCTGCGCGAGCTGACGCGGCTCCTGCGGCTGTCCCCCAAGCGGCGCTCGCAGCTCCGCCGGCTGGGGCTCCTGCACGACGATCCGCGGGGCCTGCGCTTCCGCGAGCTGGTCTCGGCCCGGGCCGCGGCCCAGCTGCTCGAGAGCGGGGCGAGCGTGCGCCAGGTGCGGGCCGCGCTCGACGGGGCCCGGCGGCTCGTCCCGGAGGTGCAGACCCCGCTCGCCGAGCTGCGGCTCGTGCTCCACGATCGCCGGGTGGTCGTCGAGCAGGACCGACTGCGGCTCGATCCCGGCACCGGGCAGACCCTGCTCGACTTCGCGGCCGGCGATCTCGAGCTCGAGACGCGCGAGACGCTGCTGACCGGCATGGTGCGGCCGCTCATCCCGCCCGCCGACGCGGCGGAGGTGTGGTTCCAGCGGGCCTCGGAGTGGGACGGCGACCCGGAGCGCTGGGAGTCCGCGGTGGACGCCTACGAGCGCGTGCTCGACATGGATCCGGGCTACGCGGCCGCGTGGAACAACCTGGGGCTCCTGCACCACCGGATGGGGCAGTACGAGCGGGCGGGAGAGTGCTACCGGGCCGCCCTCGAGGCCGACGACACCTGCTGCCAGGCCGCGTTCAACCTGGGCTCGCTGCACGAGGACCTGGGCGACTTCCCGGTGGCGGTGACCTGGTACCGCCGCGCGCTCGAGCTCGACGCCGACTACGCCGACGCCCACTTCAACCTCGCCGGCGTGCTCGCCAAGATGGGGCGGAGCGAGAGCGCGGCGGTGCACTGGCGGCGCTACCTCGAGCTCGACCTGGGCAGCCCGTGGGCCAAGATCGCGCGGGCCCACCTCGAGGACGGCGAGGCCGGGGGCGCCGACGACGCGCCGGAGCCGGACGAATGACCGACGTGCTGCTGGTGGGCGGTGGCGGCCGCGAGCACTCGCTGGCCTGGAAGCTGGCCCAGAGCCCCGGGCTGGGGCGCCTCGTCGCCGCGCCGGGCAACCCGGGCATCGCCGCCCACGCCCGCTGCGTGCCGGTCAAGGACACCGCGATCGACGACCTCGTCGCGCTGGCCCAGCGGGAGCGCCCCGACCTGGTGGTGGTCGGGCCCGAGACGCCGCTCGCGATGGGCCTGGCCGACCGGCTCCGCGCGGCCGGCTTCGCGGTCTTTGGGGGGGGCGCGGCGGCGGCCCGGCTCGAGAGCTCGAAGGCCTTTGCCAAGGACCTGATGGCGCGGCATCGGATCCCCACCGCGCGCTTCGGCACGTTCCGGGATCTCGAGTCCGCGCGCGCCTACTGCCGGGAGCTGTGCGCGCCGCTCGTGGTGAAGGCCGACGGCCTCGCGGCCGGCAAGGGCGTGATCATCTGCCGGAGCCTCGAGGAGGCCGACGCCGCGCTCGCGCAGTGCCTGCAGGCGCGCGCATTCGGCGACTCCGGCCTCACGGTGGTGGTGGAGGAGTTCTTGGAGGGCGAGGAGGCCTCGTTCTTCGCCATCTCCGACGGGACCGCGGTGCTGCCGCTCGCCGCGGCGCAGGACCACAAGACGGTGTGGGACGGTGACCGCGGGCCCAACACCGGGGGCATGGGCGCCTACTCGCCGGCCCCGGTGATGGACGCCGCGATGGAGGCGCGGGTGATGGCCGAGATCGTGCGGCCGACCATCGCGGCGATGGCGGGCGAGGGGACGCCGTACACCGGGGTGCTCTACGTGGGCCTCATGATCACGCGCGAGGGCCCGAAGGTCATCGAGTTCAACTGCCGCTTCGGTGACCCGGAGTGCCAGGTCCTGCTGCCGCGCCTGGACGAGGACCTGCTCGCGCTGCTCCTGGCCGCCGCCACCGGCAAGGGGCTGCCGTCCTCGCTGGTCTGGAGCCCCCGCGCGTCGGTGTGCGTGGTGATGACCTCGGCGGGCTATCCCGGCCACTACGAGACCGGCCGGCCCATCACCGGCCTCGAGGCGGCGGGCCAGGTCGACGGCGTCACCGTGTTCCACGCGGGGACCGCGCGTGCGGGCGGCGCGCTGGTCACCGCGGGCGGCCGCGTGCTGGGCGTGCAGGCGCTCGGCGCCGACGTGGCCGCCGCCATCCGCGCCGCCTACGCCGCGGTCGAGCGCATCCGCTTCGACGGCGCGCACTACCGGCGCGACATCGGCCACCACGCCCTGAGACGTCTCGGGTGAGCGAGCGCACCATCCGCACCCGGGTCAGGGCCGTGGATCCGCAGCAGCCGGACCCCCGCGCGATCGCGGCCGCCGCCGCGGTGATCGAGGCGGGCGGGCTGGTGGCGTTCCCGACCGAGAGCTTCTACGGCCTCGGAGCCGACGCGCTCGACACCGAGGCGATCGCGCGTGTCTTCGAGGTGAAGGGCCGACCGGAGCAGAAGGCGCTGCTGGTCCTGGTCGACTCGGTCGACATGGCGGCGGGGCTGGTCGCGCGCATCTCCGACGGCGCGCGGGCCCTGATGGCCCGGCACTGGCCGGGGCCGCTCACGCTCGTGCTGGAGGCGGCGGCCCGCGTCCCGGCGGGCCTCACCGGCGGCACCGGCACCATCGGCGTGCGCATGCCCGGCCACGCGGTCGCGCGCGCGCTCGTGCGCTCGGCGGGCCGCCCGATCACCGCGCCGAGCGCCAACCCGAGCGAGGCGCCGCCGCCGCTCACCGCGGCCGCGGTGCGCGGGTACTTCGAGGGGCTGGTGGAGCTGATCCTCGACGGCGGCCCGACCGCGGGCGGCCCGGGCTCCACCGTCGCCGACTGCACGGTGTGGCCGCCGCGGATCCTCCGCCAGGGGCCGGTCGTCGTCGAGGCGGCATGCGCATAACCGGCGTGATCCAGGCCGGCGGCCGGAGCGTGCGGATGGGCGGACGGCCCAAGGCCCTGCTGGAGCTGGGCGGCCGACGGATCATCGATCGGGTCGCGGACGTGGTGCGGGCGGTGGCCGACGACGTGCTGATCGTCACCAACACCCCGGAGCTCTACGCCTCGCTCGGGCTACCGATGGTACCCGACGCCTATCCGGACGGGGGCTCGCTCGGCGGCATCTACTCCGGCCTCCGCGCCGCCACCGGCGACGCGGCCTTCACGGTGGCCTGCGACATGCCGTTCCTGATGGTGGAGGTGGCGCGCCTGGTCACCGGGCGGGCCGCGGAGGCCGACGTGGTGGTGCCGCGGGTGGGAGCGCAGTGGGAGACGCTCCACGCCTGCTACGCCAAGGCGTGCCTCGCGCCGATCGAGACGCGGCTCCGGGCCGGGCGGCTCAAGATCGTCGGCTTCTACGACGACGTGCGGGTGCTCACCATCGGGGAGGACGAGGTGGCGCGCCACCGGGCCCCCGAGGTCGTGTTCATGAACGTCAACACCCCGGAGGATCTCGAGGCCGCGCGCGGGCTCCTGCCCACGCTCGAGCCCGGCCCCGCGCCGGCGGGACCCCGCTAGGCGCGGGACAGCCATGGACGCGCGCGCGGAGGGGCTCGGCCTCGGCTCGATCCAGGAGATCAACGCGCTGCCGCGCGAGGTCGCGGAGGCCCTCTACGCGCGGCTGGTGCCCGAGGAGCTGCTCGACCGCTTCGCGATCGATCCCGCGACCCTGTGCGATCGGGACGGGGCGCGGCTCGTCCGGGTGACCGCGCCCGCGGACAAGCCGTGGGCCCGCGTGGAGGTGCGCTCCTCGCCGGAGGATCGCGATCCCGCGCTGCTGGTCGACGTGGAGATGTCGCCGCTGTCGGTGCCGGAGCTCGCCTTCGTGCAGATCACCGACCCGACCGGCCCGCGCTTCGCGATCGACCGCGATCCGGACGGACGCGACACGCTCTTCGGCACCGCCTCGCGCAACGTGGGCGAGGAGATGCGGGCGATGCAGGACGGGCTCGCCCCCGGGCAGGTGCGTCGCGGCCTGCGCCTGCTCTCGCGCGTGCTCGACGCGATGGAAGGCTTCTGCACGCTCATCGGCAAGGAGATCTACCTGATCGAGCCGCTCTTCTACCACTCCGCGATCCTCTACGAGCGTCGGGGCTGCGGCTACCTCATGGGCCGCGACGTGATGGAGGAGATCCACGCCGGCTTTTCCCCGGGCGGAGCGCTGCGCAAGGCGCTCGACGGCTCCTCCCATTTCCGCCGGCCCGAGGCCGCCGATACCGTGCGGGGCCGGAGCTGGGCCCTTCACGACGGGGTCATCGAGGGGCTGTGGGGCGGGGCCGGCGTGGGGTCGGTCAAGATGTACAAGGCGGCCGGCCGGCCGGCCGGGATCGATACGTTCCCGGGCGCTCCGTATTGACCGGGACCGGCGAGATATACTTCCGGGGTGAAGCGCGCGAAGCCGATCCACGCCAGGGTCCGCAAGCCGATGCCGGCCAAGCCCCCCAAGGTCGAGGTGCCGAAGACGGTGTACCGGCGCCGGCCCAAGCACCGCCGTCCGGGCGAGGCCGAGTGATGTCGACCGGGCATCAGACCGTTCCCGCCGCGATCCTCCACTACCACGAGATCAGCCTCAAGCGGGGCAATCGCCCGCTCTTCCTGCGGCACCTCCAAGACAACGTGCTGCGGGCCATCAGCGACCTCGGGCCCGTGCGCCTGGTGCAGCTGACCGGGCGGATCATGCTGGACCTCTCGCGCCACCCGGATCCGGCGCGCCTGCGCGAGCGGCTCGCGCGGGTGTGCGGCGTCGCCAACTTCTCGCTGGCCCTGCGCACCGGGGTCTCGCGCGAGGCCCTGCGCGCCGCGGTGGGGCAGGCGATCGAGGGCCGCGCGTTCCGGACCTTCCGGATCTCGGCCCGCCGCGCCTTCAAGACCTTCCCGCTCACCTCGGTCGAGCTCAACCGCGATCTCGGCGCGCACGTGCTCGCGCTGCGGCCCGACGTGCGGGTCAGCCTCGAGGCGGCCGAGCTCGACGTCCGGGTCGAGGTGCTGCCGGGGGAGGCCTTCGTCTACGCGGACCGCGACCGCGGCGCGGGCGGCCTGCCGGTGGGCGCGAGCGGGACGGTGGCCGCGCTGCTCTCGGGCGGCATCGACTCCCCGGTGGCGGCGTGGCGGCTCATGAAGCGAGGCTGTCGCGTGGTGTTCGTGCACTTCCACAGCGCGCCCTACCTGCCGGATCTCTCCCGCGGCAAGGCCCGCGAGCTGGTGGCGCGGCTCACCCAGTGGCAGTACCACTCGCGGCTCTTCCTGGTGCCCTTCGGCGAGATCCAGCGCGAGGTCGTGCTGGCGGTGCCGCCGGCGGCCCGGGTGGTCGTCTACCGCCGGCTCATGGTGCGCATCGCCGAGCGCCTGGCCCGGCACGCGGGGGCCCCCGCGCTGGTCACCGGCGAGAGCCTCGGGCAGGTGGCCTCCCAGACGCTCGCCAACCTCACGCGCATCGACGAGGTGGCCGGCATGCCGATCCTGCGGCCGCTGATCGGCATGGACAAGCTCGAGATCACCGAGCAGGCCCACGCGCTCGGGACCTACGAGATCTCCATCGAGCCCGACGCGGACTGCTGCACGCTGTTCACCCCGCGGCACCCGGACACCCGGGTGGAGGCCGCGACGGTGGCGGCGCTGGAGGCGCGGCTCGACATCGAGCGCCTCGTCACCCAGGGCGTGGAGGCCGCGGAGCAGGAGACGTTCGACTTTCCCCCCGGCGCGGGCCCGTACCCGGTGCGCGGGCCGCGACCGCGGTCCGTGCGGGAGCCGGTCTCCGAGTGACCGCGACCCTGACGTTCCTCGGGGCCGCCGGGGGCACCGTGACCGGCTCCAAGCACCTGCTCGAGGACGGCGCGAGCCGCCTCCTGCTCGACTGCGGGCTCTTCCAGGGCCTGAAGGCCCTGCGCGTGCGCAACTGGGCCGCGCCGCCGGTCGACCCGAAGACGCTCGGCGCGGTCGTGCTGAGCCACGCCCACATCGACCACTCCGGCTACCTGCCGCGGCTCTGCCGCGACGGCTTCACCGGACCGGTCTACTGCACCGGGGGCACCGCCGATCTCCTCCAGGTCATGCTCCCGGACGCGGCGCATCTCCAGGAGGAGGAGGCCGCGTTCGCGAATCGTCACCGGACCAGCACGCACGACCCGGCGCTGCCGCTCTACACGGTGGCGGACGCCGAGCGCGCGCTCGCCCAGGTCCGCCGGGTCGGCTTCGGCGAGCGCTTCACCCCGGCCCGGGGCGTCGAGGCCCGCTTCACGCCGTCCGGGCACATCCTGGGAGCGGGGCTCGTCACCTGTCTGATCGGCGGTCGCCGCCTGGTATTCTCCGGCGACCTGGGCCGCTACGGCGTCCCGATCATGGTGGACCCGGATCCGGTGGCCGAGGCCGACGTGCTGCTGGTGGAGTCCACCTACGGCAATCGCGTCCACCCGGCCGACGATTCCTCCCAGCGCCTCGCCGCGGCGGTCCACCGGGCCGTCGAGCAGAAGGGCTGGCTGCTGATCCCGGCCTTCGCGGTGGGCCGCTCGCAGGAGATCCTGTACGACCTGCGGGCCCTCGAGCAGAGCGGGGCCATCCCGAGCCTGCCGGTGTACCTCGACAGCCCCATGGGCATCCAGGCCACGGTCGTCTACGCCACCCACACCGAGGAGCACGACCGGGAGCTCGCGGCGGTGGAGGCGGACGGCAAGCGGCCCTTCGCGCCGCGGCGCCTGACCTTGACCCGCACCGTGGAGGACTCCAAGCGGCTGAACGACCTCGCGGGCCCGGGCATCATCCTGGCCGGTAGCGGCATGGCCACCGGGGGACGCATCCTCCACCATCTCCAGCGCCTGCTGCCCGATCCGCGCACCACCGTGCTCTTCGTGGGCTACCAGGCCGCGGGCACCCGCGGGCGCCTGCTCAAGGACGGCGCGCACGACATCAAGATGCTCGGCGCGACGGTGCCGGTGCGGGCCCAGATCATGATCAGCGATTCCTACTCGGCCCACGCCGACCGCGAGGAGATCCTGCGCTGGCTCGGGGGCTTCACGCGCCCGCCCGGGATGACCTACGTCGT
>DATFAJ010000364.1:0-18380 GCA_035254745.1 Candidatus Methylomirabilota bacterium
GGACTACATCCACCGGGTGGGCCGCACCGCCCGGGCCGAGGCGGTGGGCGACGCCTTCACGCTGGTCTCGCCGGACGAGGAGGGCGATCTGAAGGGCATCGAGCGCGCGGTCGGCACTCGGTTCTCGCGGGTCCGCCTCCCGAACTTCGACTACAACAAGCGTCCCGCCGATCGACTCGAGATCCCGCTCGCCGAGCGCATCGCCTCCATCCGCGCCCGCAAGGCGGAGGACCGCCAGCGCGCCCGCGTCAACGCCGAGCGTCGCGCCCAGCACGGCGCTCCCCACACCGCCCGCGCCGGCCGCTGAGCCCTGGGGTCAGGTCTTATACATCACGACATTTGTCGGATTGTAAGACCTGACCCCAGCTTCGTTTCGCCGCCGAGGGTGAGCTTCGCCAGCACGTCGCCGATCATCGGGCTCAGGGCGAAGCCGTGGCCGCTGAAGCCGGTGGCGGCGACGAGGCCCTCGATGCCCGGGACCGGGCCGATCATCGGCAGGTCGTCCGGCGTGAAGGCCTCGAGGCCGGCCCAGCCGCGCGCCAGGGCACAGCCGACGAGGGGCGGGTAGACGGCGCGCGCGGTCTCGAGACTCGCCTTCACGCTCTCGTCCAGCAGCTCGTAGCGATTGGCCGCGTGATCGGTCACGCGCGCGGGCCAGCCCCCGCCGATCAGGTACGCCCCGTCGTCGAGCTGCTTCAGGCTCAACCGGTGGTCGAAGGCGCCCAGCACCGGCGGGAGCCCCCGCGGCGCGGGCTCGGTGAGCAGCATCTGGAGCGGGCGCGTCTCGATGGGCAGGCGCACGCCCACCGCGGAGAGCAGCGCGCCGGTCCAGGCGCCCGCGGCCACGATGGCCGCGTCGCAGTCCAGGCGGCGCCCGTCGTCGCGCTCCACCGCGGTCAGCCGCCCGCGCTCCACCCGGAGCGCCCGCGCGCCCGCGCCCTCCTCCACGCGCGCGCCGAGGCGCCGCGCGGCGGTCGCGAAGGCGCCCACGGTGGCCATCGCGTCCGCCTGCCCGTCCATCGCGCAGTGCACGCCGCCCCGGCAGCCCGGCGCGATGCCGGGCGCAAGACGCCGCGCCGCGGCCGCGTCCACCAGCTCCACCGGCACCCCGTCCGCCCGCTGCTCGGCCACCCAGCCCGGCGCCGCGCGCCACGAGGCGTCGTCGAGCGCGAGCCGCAGCCCGCCCCCGCGCCGGTAGCCGGTGGGCGCCTCCAGCTCGCGATCCAGATCGGGCCAGCGGGCGAGGCTCGCGAGCGCCAGCGCGCGCTCGGCGGGGTCGCGGCCCATCACCCGCACGCCCGCCGCGCTCGCCCCGGAGGCCGCCGCGCCCACGCGCGCACGCTCGAGCACGGTCACTCGCGCGCCCGGATCCGCGCGACACAGGTGGAAGGCGGCGCTCAGCCCCATCAGCCCGCCGCCGACGATCACGATTCGCCGCGCCATGACGTCGCAGTCTAGCACCGGGCCGCCTACCGGGAACCCGGCCGAGGTGATAGAGTCCCGAAGAGACCCATGGCCCGCCCGATCATCTACGAAGCGCCCCGCCCTCCGGCCGCCCCCGGCGAGACCGTGGTGACCAGCACCTGCGGCCACAACTGCGGCGGCCGGTGCGTGGTCAACGCCCACGTGCGCGACGGGCGCATCGTGCGCATCAGCACGGATCCGCGCAAGTGGACCCCCGAGGTGGCGCCGCTCCACGCCTGCGTGCGCGGATTCGGCCAGCTCGAGCGCCTGAACCATCCGGACCGCGTGGTTCACCCGCTGCGCCGGGTGGGGCCGCGCGGCGCCGGGCAGTTCGAGCGCATCGGCTGGGACGAGGCCCTCGACGAGGTGGCCGGCCAGATGCGGCGCATCCGCGACACCCATGGCCCGGCCGCGATCCTCGACTGCTCCCGCACCGGGAGCCTGTCGATGCTGCACAGCCGCTCCACCGTCAAGCGCCTGCTCTACATGTTCGGCGGCTGCACCGAGCTCTGGACCAACATCTCGGCCGAGGCCGAGGTCTACGCGGTCCACCAGACCTACGGGGCCAAGGCCGACTACAAGAGCGCGGGCCGCGAGCCCACCGACTACGTCAACTCGCGGCTGATCCTCATGTGGGGCTGGAGCCCGGCCGACGGCACCTTCGGCACCGGCACGCTCCAGTACCTGAAGCTCGCCAAGCGGCGGGGGGTCAAGATCATCTGCGTCGACCCGCGGCGGACCCGCACCTCGTGGGAGCTGGCCGACCAGCACGTCTTCATCCGGCCCTCGACCGACACCGCGGCCCTGGTCGCGATGGCCCACGTCATCGTGACCGAGGGCCTGCACGATCAGGCCTACCTCGACCGCCACGTGCTGGGCTTCGACGAGGCGCACCTGCCCGCCGGCGCGCCGGCCGGGGCATCGTACCGCTCGTATCTGCTCGGCCTGACCGACGGGGTGCCGAAGACGCCCGAGTGGGCCGCCCCCATCACCGGGGTGCCGGCCGAGACCCTCCGCACGCTCGCCCGCGAGTACGCCACCAGCAAGCCCGCTGCGCTCCAGACCGGCTACGCGCCCGGCCGCACGCTCCACGGCGAGCAGTTCCACCGCGCCGCCTACGCCCTCTGCGCGATGACCGGGAACGTGGGCATCCCGGGCGGCAACGCGGGCACCAGCAACGGGGCGACCGGACGCGGCGGCATCCAGGGCCTGCCCACCGGGGAGAACCCGGTCGCGGCGCGGGTCTCCTCGCCGCTGCTCGCGGATCTGCTCGAGCGCGGGCGAGCGGGCGGCTACCCGGCCGACGTGAAGATGATCTACTCGTGCGCGGGCGACCTCTTCAACCAGCTCCCCAACGTGCGGCGCATCGTCGCGGGCGTGGAGCGGCTCGACTTCGTGGTGGTCCAGGACCACTTCGTGACGCCCACCGCGCGCTACGCGGACATCGTGCTGCCCGCCACCACGTTCTGGGAGCGCAACGACGTCCACACCCCGTGGGCGGGGGCCGGCCACTACGCGATCTTCATGCAGCAGGCGATCGCCCCGGTGGGCGAGTGCCGCAACGACCTCGACATCTGCGCGGCGCTGGCCGAGCGCCTCGGCATCGTGGGCTACAACGACAAGACGGAAGACGAGTGGCTCCGCGAGCTGACGAAGCAGACCATCGACGACTACGAGACGTTCCGGGCCCGGGGCCTCGCCCGCCTGCCCGCCCCGGACGACGCGGTGGCCTTCGCGCGCGAGATCCGCGAGCCCGAGCGCCATCCCTTCAGCACCCCGTCCGGCAAGATCGAGATCTACTCGATGGCCATCGCGGCCCGGCCCGATCCCTACGGCCTCGGCGCCATCCCCGCGATCCCGACCTGGATCCCGGAGCCGATCGACGCGCGCCACCCGCTGCGCCTGGTCACCCCCAAGTCGCGCGCGCGCACCCACTCGATCCACGACAACCAGGCGGTGCTGGCCCGCGCCGATCGCGACGACGTGTGGATGCACCCGACGGACGCGACGGCCCGCGGCATCGTGGACGGCCAGCGCGTCGCGGTCTTCAACGACCGCGGGCGCACCCTGATCCCGGTGCGGGTCACCGACCGGGTCGCCCCGGGGGTGGTCTCGATCAAGGAGGGCGCGTGGTTCGCCCTCGACGAGCACGGTCAGGACACGCGCGGCTGCTCGAATCTCCTGACGCCCGACCTCTCCTCGCCCGCCGGGGCCACGCCCTTCAACTCCTGCTTCGTCGAGATCGAGCCCGCCCGCTAGCTCCCCCCGCCGCCTCGCAGCTGGACCTTTTTCAGCAGCCCGCTAGCGTGCCGGGATCAAGGTCAGCCGCACCCGCGTCGTCCAGTCGCGGATCACGCGCACCAGCACGCTGGTCGGCTCGTAGCCCGGCGCCTCGAAGGTCAGGGTGTGCACACCGGCGTGGGCCTCGACCGGCCTGGCCTGCAGGTCGTTGGCGTGGCCGATCGGAACCCCGTCGAGACGCACCTCCGCCTCCGACGGCAGCGCGTTGATGTAGAGTGAGCCGCCCGGGCTGTAGCCCGAGTACCCGTACACCGAGTGGCCCATGAAATAGCTGTCGGCGGCGGACGCGCCGGACACGGGCGCGACGACGGCGGCGGCGGCGAGCAGGAGCAGCGGGGCGATCGAAGCGCGCTTCACGAAGATCCTCCTGAGCGGGACGGTCTCAGCGGTCCGCCACGCAGCGGAACGTGGAGAACACGTACGGATAGTGGGCCTGGAACCAGTTGCGGAAGCTCGGGCGCACGAGATCGTCGGGGGTCGCCCACGAGCCCCCCTTCAGCACGTAGTGCTTGCCGTCGAAGAAATCGGCCGAGTAGCCCGCGTAGCCCGGGATGTAGGCCGTGAAGCCGGGCAGGCCCGCGAACACGCTGTTGGTCCACTCCCAGCCGTCGCCGACGAGATCCTGCACGCCCCACGCGCTCGCGCCGTCGGGGTGCGTGCCCACCGGCGTCGGCGCCCAGTGGCGGTAGCCGAAGTTCCCGTGCCGCTCGGTGGGCTGAGTGTCGCCCCACGGCCAGCGGCGCGGGCCGCCGTCGGGCCGGCCGAAGGCGGCGCGCTGGAACTCGGCCTCGGTGGGCAGCCGCTCGCCCCGCCAGCGGGCGAAGGCGCGCGCCTCCGCGAGGCTCACGTAGACCGGCCAGTCCGCCACCGCGTCGAGCGGCACGCGCTCGAAGAGGGTGCGATAGGTCCAGCGCCCGTCCGCGAGCTCCCAGACCACCGGATACTCCATGGCCGCGTGTCCCAGCCACACCCGATCCTCGTCGCTCCACAGCTCGGGGCGCCGGTAGCCGCCGTCCTCGACGAAGGCGAGGTACTGCCCGTTGGTCACCGGGGTGCCGTCGATGCGGAAGGCGGGCACCGCGACCTCGACCGCGGAGAACTCGTTGTCCCAGCCGAAGGCGAGCTCGTCGAAGCGCGCGCCGAGCGTGGCGGGACCGGCCGGGACCGCGACCTTCCCGGCGGGACGCCCGGGGCCGAGCACGAGCGGCGGCATCCAGCCCGGCCGCACCTTCTGCTCGATCGGCAGGCGCTGCATCATGTAGAGCAGCGTCTCCTGATGCATCAGCTCGTGCTCGGCGACCATCGCGAACACGCGGCCCTCGCGCGCCATCAGGTGGGTGGACGCGCGATCGGCCACCGCGGCGCCCGCGTCGAGCAGTGCCGCGCGGACCCGGTCGCGATAGGCAAGCACCTCGGGCACCGCCGGCCAGGTCGCGGGCACCTCCGGGTGATCGTGGCAGTGGGTCGGGTCGTCCACGTCGGGGTCGATGCCCCGCGAGAAGAGCTCGTCGAACCCGGGGTTGAACGCGGGCCGGCCGAGCAGCTCCCCGCCCACGTGGTTCCACGCGAAGGCGGGCAAGTGGCCGAGATAGAAGATGAACGGATGCCGGAGCGCGATCGGCTGGGACAGCCAGCCGCCGGGCGCGAGGATCTCGAAGATGCGGTCCGTGCGGGCCCAGGCATCGGTCAGCCGGTCGGTCATGGTCTCGACCATTGACTCCCCTCCCCCCAGATGGTTTTCACAACCGCTTGCATAGTGCCCGAGTGGCGTCTAGCTTGCAGCAGGAGCGTGCCATGCGCTATCGGATCGACGTGCACACGGACGAGCGGGCCCGGGAACAGCGCCTCGAGGAGGACGTGCGGCGGGGACTGACCGCGCGGCCGAAGTCCCTGCCCCCGAAGTACTTTTACGACCGGGCCGGGTCGCTGCTCTTCGAGCGCATCACCGAGCTGCCGGAATACTACCCGACCCGCACCGAGTCCGCCCTGCTGGAGGAAATTCTGCCCGGCCTCATCGGGGAGTTTCTTCCCGATGACGTGGTCGAGATCGGCGCCGGCTCGTCGGAAAAAACGCGCCGGGTCCTCGACGCGGTGACCGCGGGCGGCCGCCCGGTGCGCTACGTGCCGCTGGACGTGGACCGCCTCACCCTCGAGGCGAGCGCGGCCCGGCTCCTCCGCGACTACCCCGACCTGAGCGTGCACGCGGTGGTCGGCGACTTCGAGCGCGATCTCTCCCACGTGCCCGCGCCCGCCGGGCGACGCCTGGCGATGTTCCTCGGCAGCACCATCGGCAATCTCGACGCGCCGGCGCAGCAGAGGCTCCTGGCCGATCTGCGGTCCCTCCTGCCCGACCCCGGCGACCGGCTGCTCCTCGGCGTCGACCTCGTGAAGGACGTGAAGATCCTCGAGGCGGCCTACGACGACTCGGCGGGAGTGACCCGCGACTTCAATCGCAACATCCTCCGGGTGATCAACCACGGGGTGGACGGCGACTTCGACCCGGAGGCCTTCCGGCACCGCGCCTTCTACAACGACGCGGCCTCGCGCATCGAGATGCACCTGGTCGCCGAATCCGCGCAGACGGTGCGGCTCCGCCGCCTGGGGCTCACCGTCCGCTTCCGGCCCGGCGAGGGCATCTGGACCGAGAGCTCCTACAAGTTCACCCGCGCCGGCGTCGAGGCCCTGCTGGACGACGCGGGCCTGCGGCTCGCCCGCTGGCACGTGGACCCCGCCAACTACTTCGCCCTCGCCCTGATCCAGCCCGCCTGATGGCGGAGGACGGCGGCGCGTACGCGCAGCCGACGCCGCGGATCCTCTTCGTCCACGACGACCTGCGCGACGAGGTCGCGGCCGCGGAGGGCGCGGCCTCTCCGGCCGCCGCGCTCGCGCGGGAGCTGCTCGCGCTGCTCGCGGCCGACCGCGAGCGGGTGCGTGTCCTCACGCTCGCCGAGCAGGTGGAGCGGGTCGCGGCCCAGGGGCCCCACGCGCCCTTCGAGCTGACCCTCGGCATCGGCGGCGCGGGCGAGCGGGTGGCGCGGGCGCTGCACACGCGCACCGGCTGGTTCCCGCGCGTCCAGCGGGTGGGGCTCACCCGCGAGGAGGACGGCGCGGGCGGCTATCGCCTGGTCAGCACCGGGCCGCAGAGTCTCGACGCGCAGCTCGAGGCCACGCGCGACTGCGCGTCGCTCGCGGTGGTCGACGACACCGTCTTCTCGGGCCTGACCATGACCGGCCTGCTCGGAGCGCTCGACGGCCCGCGGCGGGTCCGCCCCCACGCGTTCTGCCTCCGCGGGGTCGCCGAGTCCGTCGCGACGGTCGCCGCGCTCTGCCCGATCACGGTCGGGATCGCCGCGCCGGGACGTCGGCTCCACGAGGTGAGCTTCATCAACGCGAGCGGCCTCGTCCGACGCGTGGCCATCCGCCGGCCGGGGCGGCCCCCGCTCGCCTTCTTCGACCGCCCGGAGTGGATCCGCGCGTGGTTCCCGGCCGACCACGCCGACGTCCTCGCGCTCTGCCGGCGCCTCAACGCCCTGCTCGAGCCCGCGCCGACCCTCACGCCCGCAGCCCCCGCGGGATCACCACGCGATCCAGCAGCTCGAACAGGGCGTGGAAGGCCAGCGCCATGAGGGCCGCGGGCGCCGCCCCGGCGAGGATGGTGGCGGTGTCGTCGAGGGCGAGGCCGCGCACGATCAGGGTGCCGTAGCCGCCGCCGCCGATGAACGCGGCCAGGGTCGCGGTACCCACCGTGGTCACCGCGGCGGTCTTCACGCCGGCCATGATCGCGATGGCGGACAGCGGCAGCTCCACGCGCAGCAGCCGGCGCAGGCGGCCCAGGCGCAGCACCCAGGCGATCTCGAGCAGCGTGGGCTCGATCGCCATCATCCCCGCGTAGGTGTTGCGCGCGATGGGCAGGAGCGCGTAGAGCGACAGCGCGACCAGCGCGGGGCCCTTGCCGATGCCGAAGAGCGGGATCATGAACATCAGCAGCGCGAGGGCGGGAACGGTCTGGAGCATCGCGATGACCGAGAGCTCGAGCTGCCCGGCGCGGCGGTAGCGCGCCGCGAGCACGCCCATCGGGATGCCGAGCACCACCGCCGCGCCCACCGAGATCAGCACCAGCAGCAGGTGGTCGGCGGTCAGCGCGACCAGCTCGCCCAGCAGCGCGCGCCCGCGGCCGCCGCCCGCGGCCGGCTCGCCGCCGCGCAGGAACGCGGCGGCCGCCTCGGGCACCGATCGGCCGTCGAGATCGGCCATGGCGTTCAGGCGGGCCATGCGGGCCGCGTCGAGCCGGCCTTCGAGCGCCTCCCGCAGCCGCGCCCAGGTGCGGGGGAACCGCTCGGTCATCTCGCGACGCGCGAGCAGCACCGCCGAGTAGTCGGGGAAGAAGCGCCGGTCGTCCTCGAGCAGCCGCAGGCGCAGCCGCTCGAGCTGGCCGTCGGTGGAGAACACGTCCATGACGTCCACCTGGCCGCTCGCGATCGCGCGATAGGTGACCGCGTGCTCCATCACCTCCACCCGGGAGAGCCCGAGCCCGTAGCGGGCGCGCAGGCCCGGCCACCCGTCGTCGCGCTCGAGGAACCCGGAGCTGAAGGCGGCGCGCAGCTCCGGGTGGCGCGCGAGGTCGCCGACGGTGCGGAGCCCGAGGCGCTCGGCCTGCTCGGCCCGGACCGCGAGGGCGTAGGTGTTGGCGAAGCCGAGCGAGGCGCTGATCGTGAGCCCCCTCGGCTCGAGCCGGGCCCGGAGCGCCTCGACGGTGAGGAGCGTCTCATCCTTCAGGATGACGCGGGCGAGGGTGCCGGTGTACTCGGGGTAGACGTCGATGGCCCCGGACTCGAGCGCGCGCTGGGTGAGGCCGGTGCCGCCCAGGCCCACGCGGCGCTCCGCGCGCGCCTCGCCCGCCTGCTCGATCACCTGGGCCACCACCTCGGCCAGGATGTAGCTCTCGGTGAACGACTTGGAGCCGACGCGGATGACGCCCTCCGCGCCGGCGCCGGCCGGCAGCAGGGTCACGAGCAGCGCCACCGCGCCCGTGAGGGCCCGCATCGCTCAGCGGGCCGGCGCGGCCGGGGTGGCCAGCGTCTGGGCGGTGAGGAACTGGGTCACGAACGGGGTGGCCGGCCGCTCGACGAGGTCCGCGAAGGTGCCGTGCTGGACGACGCGGCCCGCGGTCATCAGGGTGATCGTCCGGCCGAGCCGCGCCGCCTCGCGGATGTCGTGGGTCACCAGCACCACGGTCTTGGCGAGCGTCGCGAAGAGGTGGCCGAGCTGGTCCTGCAGCTCGGCGCGCACGATCGGGTCGAGCGCGCCGAGCGGCTCGTCGAGCAGGAGCACCGGCGGGTCGAGCATCAGCGCCCGCATCAGGCCCACCCGCTGGCGCTGGCCCCCGCTCAGCTCGCGGGGATAGCGCCCGAGGGTGGCCGCGTCGAGCCCGGCCATGCCCGCCAGCTCGGCGACCCGCGCGGCGATGCGCCCGCGCGGCCAGCCCTGCGCGTCCGCCGCGAGGGTCACGTTGTCCACCGCGGTGAGATGGGGGTAGAGGCCGCCGTCCTGCACCACGTAGCCCATGCGGGCGACGAGCCGGTCGCGGCTGCCCGCGTCCACCGTCACCCCGTCGACCACCACCGTGCCGGCGTCCGGCGCGGCGAGGCCCAGGATGAGACGGAGCACGGTGGACTTGCCCGACCCGCTCGAGCCGAGCAGCACGTGGGTGGCGCCCGGCGGCACGTCGAGGGAGACCGAGTCGAGCGCCACGGTGGCCCCGAAGCGCTTGGTGACCTCGCGGAGGGCGATCACCCCCGCATTCTACCCGCCCCCGCGTGAAAGCTTGACAAGCACGGCTCCGGTGGGCACAATGCCGGCCACATGAGCGTGGTCGGTTTCCCGAACGAGAACCTGCTACTGACATAGGCGCGCGCCTCGCGGCGCGCGCCCAAAGCCTCTTCGCTGTCTCGGAGAGGCTTTTTTATTTCCCCGCACAGGAGGCGTTACATGGCTCGCAAGGCAGGCCCCCCGGCCCAGATGCCGTTCCAGCACTATCGCCCGTTCACGCCGATCCCGCTGCCGGACCGGACGTGGCCGTCGAAGGTGATCACCCGCGCGCCCCGCTGGTGCAGCGTGGACCTGCGGGACGGCAACCAGGCCCTGATCGATCCCATGGATCCCGCGCGCAAGCGCCGCATGTTCGACCTGCTGGTGCGCTGCGGCTTCAAGGAGATCGAGGTGGGCTTCCCGGCCGCCTCCCAGCCCGACTTCGACTTCGTCCGTCAGCTCATCGAGGAGGACCTGATCCCGGACGACGTGATGATCCAGGTACTCACCCAGGCCCGGCCCGAGCAGATCGAGCGCACGTTCGAGTCGCTGCGCGGGGCCCCGCGGGCGCTGGTGCACCTCTACAACTCCACCTCCACGCTCCAGCGTCGGGTGGTCTTCGGGCTCGACCGCGCCGGCATCGTCGACATCGCGGTGCGCGCGGCACGGCTCTGCCGCGAGCTGGCGGCCCGCATCCCGGAGTGCGACGTCCACTACCAGTACTCGCCGGAGAGCTTCACCGGCACCGAGCTCGACTTCGCGGTGGAGATCTGCGAGCGGGTGATGGACGTGTGGGAGCCGACCCCGGCCCGGAAGGTGATCCTGAACCTGCCCGCCACCGTGGAGATGGCCACCCCCAACGTGTACGCGGACCAGATCGAGTGGTTCCTCCGCCACGTGAGCCGGCGCGACGCGGTGGTGCTGTCGCTCCACCCGCACAACGACCGCGGCACCGCGGTGGCCGCCACCGAGCTCGCGGTCCAGGCGGGCGCGGACCGGGTGGAGGGCACGCTCTTCGGCAACGGGGAGCGGACCGGGAACGTCGACGTGGTCACCCTCGCGCTCAACCTGTTCAGCCAGGGGGTGGACCCGATGCTCGACTTCTCCGATATCGACGCGGCCCGGCGCATCACCGAGCACTGCAACCGGCTGCCGGTGCACCCGCGGCACCCCTACGTGGGGGACCTGGTCTACACCGCGTTCTCCGGCTCACACCAGGACGCGATCAAGAAGGGCTTCGAGGCGCTCGGCAAGAACTACGACATCTGGGAGGTCCCCTACCTCCCGATCGATCCGCACCACGTGGGCCGGAGCTACGAGGCGGTGATCCGGGTCAACAGCCAGTCCGGCAAGGGCGGGGTCGCCTACATCATGAAGTTCGAGCACGGCCTCGATCTGCCGCGCCGGCTGCAGATCGAGTTCTCCTCGGTGATCCAGAAGATGGTCGAGCAGAGCGGCACCGAGATCAGCCCGGACCAGATCTGGGCCGCGTTCGAGGCCACCTACCTCACGCGGGAGGAGCCGCTCGCCCTGGCCCATCACCCGACGGTGACCACCGCGGGGGAGTCCGGCGAGACCACCATCGAGGCGCCGCTGCGGGTCTCGGGAGCCGAGCGCCTCGCCAAGGGAGTGGGCAACGGGCCCATCGCGGCCTTCGTGGACGCGGTCCAGCGGGACGCGGGCATCAGGGTCGCGGTGCTCGACTATCACGAGCACGCGATCGGCGGGGGCGCCGACGCCTCCGCGGTGGCCTACGTCGAGGCGAGGGTCGGAGACGGCCGCCCGCGGTGGGGCGTGGGGATCCACGGCAACATCGTCACCGCCTCGCTCCGCGCGGTCGTCAGCGCGGTCAATCGCGAGGCGGTGACGGGTGGGTGAGGCTTAGCGCCAGCCGCCGCCGCCGCTGCTGCGACCGCCGAACCCGCCGCCGCCCCGGGGCTTGTCGCCCTTGGGCTTGGCGACTTCCACCTTCAGCGGACGCCCGTCGAGCGGGCGGTCGTTGAGCTGGGAGACCGCCTGCTGGGCCTCCTCGGCGTTGGACATCTCGACGAAGCCGAAGCCCCGCGACTGGCCCGAGAACTGGTCGGTCACGACGCTGGCCGAGACGACGGTGCCGGATTGCGCGAAGTGGGCGCGAAGGCCTTCGCTGGTCGTCGAGAATGCGATACCGCCGACGTAGAGCTTCTGCGACATAGGGGAGTCTCCTGAACGATGCTTCCGCACATTGGAGCGTCTCTGAACGCGGAAGAGGCCGGAGACGCTGCCTGAAGAGGATGACTCGAAGGTGAGCCGGTGCCTGTACCAGACGAGCACCAGTATACAGGCCCGGGCCGTCCCGCGTCAGGGTTTTCCCGCGCCCGCGTGGTAGTCTACCCGCGAGCAGAGGTGCCATGAGACTGCGGATTCTCGGGATCGTCCTGGCCGGCGGGAAGGGCACCCGCCTCTTTCCCCTGACCAAGGAGCGGGCGAAGCCGGCGGTGCCGTTCGGAGGCAAGTACCGCATCGTGGATTTCGTCCTGAGCAACCTGATCAACTCGGGCATCCACTCGATCTACGTGCTCACCCAGTTCAAGAGCCAGTCGCTGCTCCAGCACCTGGCCGACGGCTGGCAGTTCGGCGGCCTGCTCAAGGACCACTTCATCATCCCGGTGCCGGCCCAGATGCGCTCGGCGGGCGAGACCTGGTACCGGGGCACCGCGGACGCGATCTATCAGAACGCCAACCTGATCGAGCAGTCCGATCCGCACCTGGTCGCGATCTTCAGCGCCGACCACATCTACCGGATGAACATCCACAGCATGATCGCGTTCCACGAGCAGAAGCGCGCCGAGATCACGGTGGCCGCGATCCCGGTGGAGCGGCGCTTCTCGGCCGACTTCGGGGTGATCGAGACCGCGCGGGACGGCCACATCATCGGCTTCCACGAGAAGCGCGCCGACGCCCCCACCATGCCGGGCGACCCCGATCGGGTCTACGCCTCGATGGGCAACTACATCTTCTCGACCCGGACTCTCCTGCGCGAGCTGCACGCCGACGCGGCGCGGGAGGGCAGCAGCCACGACTTCGGGCGGGACGTGCTGCCCCGGCTGGTGGACCGTCTCGACATGTTCGCCTACGACTTCCAGACCAACCAGATCCCGGGCGAGGCGATGGACGCCTCCGCCTACTGGCGCGACGTGGGGACGCTCGACGCGTACTACGAGGCCCACATGGACCTCCGCGCGGTGAGCCCCGCCCTCAATCTCTACAACCGGGAATGGCCACTCCGGACCGCGAGCTACTCCGACCCGCCCGCCAAGTTCACCTTCGACGACGACGGGCGGCGCGGCCAGGCCATCGACTCGGTGGTCTCGGGCGGCTGCATCCTCTCGGGGGGCATGGTGCGCAACTCGGTACTCGGCCGGCACGTGCGGGTGCACACCGGGGCCGTGGTCGAGGACTCGGTGATCCTCGACAACTGCGACATCGGCCGCCGGGCCCGGATCCGCCGCGCCATCCTCGACAAGAACGTGCGGATCCCCGAGGGGGGAACGATCGGCTACGACCTCGAGCAGGACAAGCGCCGCCACCACGTGACCGAGTCGGGCATCGTGGTGGTCGAGGGGCTGCGCTCCTCGGTGGACATCTCGGCGATCGTGGTCTGAGGCGCCGGGCCGCTAGTAGCCCTTCTGCTTGTCGATCAGGGCGAGCAGCGGCCGCCCGTCCCGCATCCGTCGCAGGTTCTCGCAGAAGGTCGCGATGACCCGCCCCGCGCGCCGGGGCGAGCCCCCCGCGGTGTGGGGCGTGATGATCGCCCGCGGGTGAGTCCAGAGCGGGTGGCCCTTCGGCAGCGGCTCCGGATCGGTGACGTCGAGCCCCACCCCCCAGATGATCCCCTCCTCGATCGCGGGCAGCACGTCCTCGCCCCGCACGACCTCGCCGCGGGTCACGTTGATCAGGATCGCGGTGCGCTTCATCTGGAGGAAGCGCTCGCGGGTGAACAGGTGGTGCGTGGCCTTGGTGAGCGGCAGGCCGATCACCACCACGTCGGAGGCCCCCAGCAGATCGGCGAGGCGGTCGGCCGGCCAGATCGCCTCGACCCCCGCCTCCGGATCGACCGGCTCGATATCCACCCCGAGCACCCGCATGCCGAAGCCCACCGCGCGCCGGGCCACCGCGCGGCCCGTGCCCCCGAAGCCCACGATGCCCATGGTCTGCTCGTAGAGCTCACGCTGGTGCACCCGGATGGGCTCGCGCAGCTCGTAGTCGGGCGTGCGGATCGCGGTGTGGAGCCCACGCGTCAGCGCCAGCAGCAGCGCGAAGGCGTGCTCGGCGAGGTGGATGCCCACCTCGCCCTTCTCGCTGGCCAGCGGGACCGGGTGGTTGATCAGCTCGGGGGTGAGGATGCTGTCCACCCCCGCCCCGATCGAGTGGTAGTAGACGAGCCGGGTGGCGAGGGAGAACAGCTCGGGGTGCGCGCGCCCGAAGATGACGTCGGTGTCGGGCAGCTCGCGGCGCTGGCTCGCCTTGTCCTTCGCTTCCACGATGCGCGCGCCCGGGCCGGCCGCCTCGAGGATGCGCGCGCGGTCGGCCTCGGTGAGGCCGGAGACGATCAGGTTCGGCGCGAAGAGGATCTTCACGGCTGCGGATCCCGCAGCTCGGGGATCACCCACTTGGGCGCGCGGCCGGCCGCCACCCGCTGGATGTTGTCGAAGCCGTTGCGGAAGCGCGCGGTCCAGTTCTCCCAGGTGGGCCCCGCCGAGTGCGGAGTGAGCGTCACGTTCGGCAGCGAGAACAGCGGGTGGTTGGTGGCCGGTGGCTCCTCGACGAGCACGTCGAGCCCGGCCCCCGCGATCTGCCCGCTCTTGAGCGCGGCGTGGAGCGCGGCCTCGTCCACCACCGGCCCCCGACACGTGTTGATCAGGATCGCGTCCGGCTTCATCTGGGCGAGCTCGGCCGCCCCCACCAGGTGGCGGGTCGAGTCGTCGAGCGGCACGTGCAGGCTCACCACGTCCGAGGTGCGCAGCAGCTCGGGCAGCAGCACGAAGCGGACCCCGAGGGCGTCCTCCTCGGCCTCGGTGAGGCGGGCGATGTCGTAGTACTGCACGGTCATGTCGAAGGCGGCCGCGCGCCGCGCGACCTTCTTGCCGATGTTGCCCAGGCCCACGATGCCGAGGGTCTTGCGCGACAGCTCGTAGACCCTCTGGTCGTCGAAGCCGCCCACCCGCCACTTGCCCGCGACCACGTCGTTGTGGAAGCGGACCACCCGCTTGAGCACCGCCAGGATCAGCATGATCGTGTGCTCGGCCACCGCGATCGCGTTGGCCCCGCCGTTGTTGGACACCGGCACCTTCGCTTTGCGCGCGGCCTCGATGTCCACCCGGTCGTAGCCCGCGGAGAGGAGCTGCACCAGCTTCATGTTCGGGGCGGAGCGGAAGAACTCCCCGCCCATCTGGCGGGCCAGGCCCAGGTAGTACTCGGCCTGGGCCGCCGCCGCGTAGAACTCGGGGGTGCCGATGTCGGCGATGAGCAGCTCGAAGCCGGCGGGGGTGAGCGAGCGCGCGATCGCGAGCACCGCGTCGGACTGCTTGGGCGCGAACAGGATCTTGGTGGCCATGGCTATTGCTCCGCGAGGGGGATGGTGGCGGTGAGGCAAGGCTGGCCGCCGTGCACGCGCGTGGTGTGGCCCTTGCCGGTGACGTCCTCGACCAGCCGGGCGTCCCCGGGGCCGAACAGGTGCTTGGAGCCGTCGCCCAGGCCGATCTCGAGCTGACCCGAGAGGATGATCACGAACTGGCGGCGGGGCGCGGGATGCCAGTCGATGAAGTTGCCGACCGGGCTCTCGCGGAACGCGATCTGGGTGGTCGCGAGCCCCTTGGTCCAGGCGGGCGTGCGCCCGAGGTCGATCGGTTCGACGTGGGACTGGCCGTCGGAACCCGTGTAGAGCCGGAATGTCTTCATGGTGGCCTCTCTCGTACCGCCTTGTGGGATGGGCGC
Source organism: Candidatus Methylomirabilota bacterium (assembly GCA_035254745.1). GTDB lineage: Bacteria > Methylomirabilota > Methylomirabilia > Rokubacteriales > CSP1-6 > CAMLFJ01. The sequence continues at coordinate 15,550 of DATFAJ010000364.1, forward strand.
GCGGATTATATCATCGGCCCCGACGTTGTCCCGGGAGGGCGGACCCATGCGGCGGCTCGTCGGTGCGCTCGTCGTGATCGCGCTGCTGCTGTGCCTGGCCCCGGCCGGGATGGCGCAGTCGCCTGCCCCCGCGCCGGCCGGCCAGATGACCTGGGCCGTCCACTTCACGCTGGCTCCCCGCTGGCTCGATCCGGCCGAGAGCGAGGGCTCGATCACGCCCTTCCTCACGCTCTACGCGGTCCACGACGCGCTGCTCAAGCCGATGCCGTCCGGCCCGAGCGCGCCGAGCCTGGCCGAGTCCTGGACGGTCTCCCCCAACGGCCTCGTCTACGACTTCACGCTGCGCGCCAACGCGCGCTTCCACAACGGGGAGCGGGTGACCGCGGAGGACGTGAAGTTCTCCTTCGAGCGCTACCACGGCGCCAACGCGGCGCTCTTCCGGGAGCGCGTCCAGGAGGTGCGCGTGCTCGATCCGAGGCGCGTGCAGTTCCGCCTGAAGGAGCCGTGGGCGGACTTCATCACCTTCTACGGCACGACCGCGACCAGCGCGGGGTGGGTCGTGCCCAAGAAGTACGTGGAGCAGGTGGGCGACGAGGGCTTCAAGAAGGCGCCGATCGGGGCGGGCCCGTACCGGGTGGTCGGCTTCCAGCCCGGCGTGGAGCTCCAGCTCGAGGCCTTCGACGGCTACTGGCGAAAGGTCCCGTCGGTGAAGAAGCTCGTCTTCCGCAGCCTGCCCGACGAGACGACCCGCGCGGCCGCGCTCAAGCGCGGCGACGTCGACGTGGCCTACTTCCTCAACGGCCCCATCGCGGAGGAGGTGCGCCGCACCGCGGGCCTGCGCCTGATGGCGGTGCGCAGCAACACGATCTTCTTCCTGGACTTCCGCGGCCAGTGGGAGGCGGGCTCGCCCTGGCAGGACCAGCGGGTGCGCACCGCGGCGAGCCTCGCGATCGACCGCCGCGCGCTGAACGACGCCGAGCAGCTCGGCTTCGGCGGGCTCACCGGCAACGTGGTGCCGCGCGCGATGGAGTTCGCGCTGCCGATCGACCCCGACCCGTACGACCCGGCGCGGGCCAGGCGCCTGCTCGCGGAGGCCGGGTTCCCGCGCGGGGTCGACGCGGGCGACTTCACCATCGCGCCGCCCTACGAGGGCGCGGGCGAGGCCATCGCGAGCTACCTGACCGCGGTGGGCATCCGGGTGAAAATCCGCACCATGGAGCGCGCCGCGTTCTTCTCGTCGTGGCCCCAGGGCAAGCTCAAGGGGCTGGTGTTCGGCGGGCTCGGCCCCGCCGGCAACGCGGCCACCCGGCTGGCCATCCTCGCGGTCAAGGGCGGCCCCTACGCGGGCGGCGTGCTCCCGGAGGTGCAGGACCTCTTCGAGCGTCAGGCGCACGAGCGCGACCGCAAGAAGCGCGAGGAGATGCTCCACCAGATCCAGCGCATCCTCTTCGAGAAAAAGATCTTCGCCCCGATCTGGGAGAACGGCTTCATCCGCGGCGTGGGCCCGCGCGTGGAGGAGCCCGCGCTCTCCCTGATCCCGTCCTTCCCCTACTCGGCCCCCTACGAAGACGTCCGGCTCAAGCCCTGAGGAGACCCGCCATGCGCTACGAGATGATCTCGGCCGATTGCCACCTCGACCTCTGCTGGCTGCCGCAGGACCTCTTCACCGCCAACGCGGCCCCCGCGCTGCGCGACCGCATGCCCCACGTGGTCGACAGCCCGAAGGGCCCGACGTGGATCACGAAGAAGGGCGCGAGCCTCGGCTTCTTCTGCGGCATGGGCTCGGCGGGCCGCGAGTACGTGCCGGGCCGCATCCACCGCGCGGACCGCATGGCCGAGACCGGCCTCTACGCCGACGGCAAGAAGGGCATCCGGCGCCTGACCGACCCCGAGCTGCGCCTGAAGGACCAGGACCGCGACGGGGTGCAGGCCGAGGTGCTCTACGGCATCCTCGGGGCCACCGGGCGGATGAACGACCCGGAGGCGGTCGTCGAGGTGATCCGGGTCTACAACGAGTGGCTCGCCGACTTCTGCTCGACGCATCCGGAGCGCTTCGCCGGGCTCGCCTCGATCCCGAACGCGCCGATCGACGCGGCCATCGCCGAGGTCGAGCGGGTGGCCAAGCGCGGCGCGGTGCGCGGGCTCGACATCGCCAACTCCCCGGACCTGACCCCGCTGTGGGATCCCTACTGGAACCCGCTGTGGGAGGTGATCCAGACCAGCGGCCTGCCGCTCCACTTCCACACCATCGGCAGCCGCCTGCCGGAGAATCTGCAGAAGCTCGTCTTCGTCGGCTCCGATCCCTCGCGCGCCCCCGCGGACATGACCGCGGAGGACCGGCGCGCCTCGCGGATCGCCTTCGCCACCCACATCACCGGCTTCCAGATCAACATGGCCAACATCCTGATGGCCATGATCTACGGCGGCGTGCTCGAGCGCTTCCCCCGCCTGCGCGTGGTGCTGGGCGAGGCCGGGATCGGCTGGATCCCCTACATCCTCTGGCGCATGGACGGCGAGTGGGAGGATCAGTTCAAGGACCTCTCGCTCACCATGCCGCCCAGCGAGTACTGGAAGCGCCAGGTGTGGGCCACCTACCAGACCGACCCGGTGGGCGTGAAGCTGCTCGACGAGCTGGGCGTGGACAAGGTGATGTGGGGCTCGGACTTCCCGCATCCCGACGGGGTGTGGCCGGACTCGAAGGAGTACATCGCGCGCGAGCTCGGCCACCTGCCCGCGGACGTGCGGCGCAAGGTCGTCTGCGACAACGCAGCGCGCCTGTACAACTTCGCGTAGCGCGCTCGCGGCGATACCGGGGAGGCGGGGAGGGGCGG
>DATFAJ010000365.1:0-2802 GCA_035254745.1 Candidatus Methylomirabilota bacterium
CGTCGACGGCCGCCCGGTGCCGGTGGAGGAGACCGTCCGCGGAGCGGTGGAGGAGTGGCTGGGCGCGCACCTGCCGGGTGTGCGCCCGGGAACGGGCTTCATCACGCGGGTGGCGTTCGCGCCGGGCTCCGAGGAGCTGCGCCGGATCTACCGGGAGGGCGACGTCGAGATCGCCTCCAACGACACCTCGGGCGCGTCGGGCTACGCGCCGCTGAGCCCGACCGAGGAGCTGGTGCTCGCGGTCGAGCGGTTCCTCAACTCGGCCGGATTCAAGGCGACCTTCCCGGACACCGGCCAGGACGTGAAAGTCATGGGCGTGCGCGAGGACGATCGAGTAGCCGTGACGGTGGCGATGCCGCTCGTCTGCCTGCTGACCCGCTCCGAGGCCGCGTACTTCGCGAGAAAGGATGAGATCCTCCACGCGCTCGCGAGCCGCTTCGGCTCGGCGCCGTTCCGGATCGACTGGCGCCTGAACTGCCTCGACCGACGCGGGCAGGGAACGGAGGGCGTCTATCTGACGCTCACCGGCACCTCAGCCGAGGACGCGGACTCGGGGCAGGTGGGCCGCGGGAACCGGGCCAACGGGCTCATCGCGTTCTCGCGGCCGACCGGAGGCGAGGCGACCGCCGGCAAGAATCCCGCGGCGCACGCGGGCAAGATCTACAGCGTCCTGAGCCACCGGCTGGCGCGCCTCATCCACGCCCGGTGTCCGTCCCTGCGCGAGGTCTACGTGCACCTGGTCGCCCGGATCGGCGAGCCGGTGGATCGGCCCTGGACCGGTGTCCAGGTCCGCCTGCCGGTCGGCGCCGCGCTCGCCGACGTGGACCGCGAGATCCGCACGGTCGTCGGGGCCGAGATGGCCCGTCTCCCCGCCTTCCGGGCCGAGCTGATCAGGGGCGAGCATCCCGTCTGCTGATCGCCGGCCGGCGGGGAGAGGCTGCCCCACCTGAGGCACGCACGCTTCGCCGGCCCCGCCCCGCCGGCTCCGAGATGTCTTTGTTTTCGGTCGCCTGGGCGAGGGTACGTGGCTTGCAAGCGCATCAGCATGTCATGCTCACGCGACTCGAAGAGCTCCTGGGGGTTCGAGGCATCCGGTACGAGGTGATCAGGCATCCGGAGGCCTTCACGGCGCAGGAAGAGGCCGCCCGCGCCCACGTCTCCGGCTGGACGTGGGTCAAGACCGTCGTGGTCAAGGATCCGGTCGGGCTCGCGCTGGCCGCCCTGCCGGCCTGCTGCATGGCCGACCTCGACCGGGTCAAGGGACTGATCGGCCGCGGCGAGGTCCGCCTCGCCAGCGTGGAGGAGATGCTGGCCGGATTCCCGGGCTGCGCGCTCGGCGCGGTCCCGCCCATCGGTCCGATCTGGAACATCCCGACCGTGATGGACGAGTCGCTCCTCGAGCAGCGCGACGTCGTGCTGCCGGCCGGGGATCATCGCACCGCGATCCGGCTGCGGGCCACCGACTACGCGAGCCTCGCCCAGGCGCGGGCGGGTCACTTCGCGGTTCACGAATCGCAGGAATTCCCCGTCCACCCGGGACCGCGGTCCGGGGCGGCGCGGACGCACCCCTAGCGGGAGGAGAGACGACATGGCGAGCAAGCAGGTGTTCTTCCGGTCCGAAGCGCGCGAGCGAATCCTGAAGGGCGTCACGGCGCTGGCCGACGCGGTCCGCGTCACGCTCGGGCCCAAGTCGAAGTGCGTGCTGCTCGAGAAGCGCTTCGGGACGCCGGTGGTCTGCAACGACGGGGTGACCATCGCCAAGGAGATGGAGCTCCGCGACCACGTGGAGAACATGGGGGTGCAGATGATCCGCCAGGCCGCGGAGCGCACCGGCGAGGCGGTGGGCGACGGCACCAGCACCGCGACGATCCTGGCCCACGCCATCTTCGCCGACGGGGTGCGGAACGTGGTGGCCGGGGCCAGCGCGGTCGATCTCAAGCGGGGCCTCGACCGCGGAGCCCAGGCGGCGGTGGAGGCGCTCAAGCTGCTGTCGCGGCCGGTGAAGAGCCGGCTCGAGAAGGCCCAGATCGCCACCATCTCCGCCCACAACAACCAGAGCATCGGCGACATGGTCGCCGACGCGATGGAGAAGGTGGGCAACGAGGGCGTGATCACCGTCGAGGAGTCCAAGACGACGGAGACCCAGCTCGAGGTGGTCGAGGGGCTCCAGTTCGACCGCGGCTACCTCTCGCCCTACTTCATCACCGACCCCGAGAAGATGGAGGCGGTCCTGGAGGACGTGCTGGTCCTGCTCACCGACCGGAAGATCGGCGTGATGAAGGACCTGCTGCCGATCCTCGAGCAGGTGGCGCGCACCGGCTCGGCGATCCTGATCATCGCGGAGGACGTGGAGGGCGAGGCCCTGGCCACCCTGGTGGTCAACAAGATCCGCGGCTCGCTCAAGTGCATCGCGGTGAAGGCCCCCGGCTTCGGCGACCGGCGCAAGGAGATGCTGGAGGACATGGGCATCCTGACCGGCGGCCGCGTCCTCACCGAGGAGCTCGGCATCAAGCTCGAGAGCCTCAGCATGGAGGACATGGGCCGGGCCAAGCGGGTGGTGGTGAACAAGGACACCACCACGCTCATCGGCGGGGGCGGCGACAAGGCGCGGATCGATGGCCGCAAGCAGCAGATCCGGGCCCAGATCGACAAGACCACCAGCGACTACGACCGCGAGAAGCTCCAGGAGCGGCTGGCCAAGCTGGCGGGCGGGGTGGCGGTCATCCGGGTGGGCGCCCCGTCGGAGTCCGAGATGAAGAGCAAGAAGGAGGCGCTCGACGACGCGATCAGCGCCACCAAGGC
>DATFAJ010000366.1:0-2914 GCA_035254745.1 Candidatus Methylomirabilota bacterium
GCCCAGGTCCAGCTCGAGCGCCGCGATCTGGAAGCCCGGCGGCAGGCCCTCGTGACCCAGCACGCGCGGGGCGTCCTCGTAGCCGCCGAACATGAGCCCGCCCTGCTCGTAGCGCACGTACACGCTCGCCTCCACGAGGCGCACGATGGGCTGGAGCGGCTCCACGCCCGGGATGGGCTCGGTGATGAAGAGCTGGTGCCGCACCGGGACCAGCGGCAGCGCGATGCCCGCGCTCGCGGCGACCCGCGCGGCCCAGCCGCCCGCCGCGTCCACCACCCGCGGCGCGTGGAGTGGTCCGCGCGCGGTCATCACCCCGGTCGCCCGGCCGCCCTCGCTCAGCAGGCCCTGCACCGCGGTGAAGGGGAGCAGGCGCGCGCCCACCTCGCCCGCGCGCGTGGCGAAGCCGATCGCGACCCGCGCCGGATCCACCCAGCCGTCGCTCGGCACGTGGAGGATGCGCCGCGCGGCTCCCGGCTTGAAGTGCGGCGCGAGCCGCTCGGCCTCCGCCGCGTCGATCAGGCGCGCCTCGATGCCGAGGGCGGCCGCGGTCTCCTGCGCGATGCGCACCCGCTCCACGCCTCCGTCGGTGTAGGCCGCGCGCAGGCTGCCGGAGCGGTGGAAGTCCACCGTGCGACCCATCTCGCGCTCGAAGCGCTCGAGCGCCTCGCACGCCTCGTGGCGAAGGCGGGCCATGGTGGGCATGGTGTCGGCCTTGCTCGTGAGCCCGGCCGCGCGCGGGGAGGTCTGCGAGCCCAGCGCGTGCTGATCCACCAGCGCGACCGCGAGCCCGCGCCGGGCCAGGTGATACGCGGTGCTCGAGCCGAAGGCGCCCGAGCCGATGACGACCGCGTCGGCGGTGCCGAGGCCCGCCGCCATCTCAGGCGAGCCTCGAGCCGTGCGCGGTTTCCTCGTCGGTCACCGGGCGCCGGCCGCGCAGGAAGTCGAAGTCCACGCCCTCGTCGGCCTGCAGCACGTGGTCGAGGAACATGCGCAGGTAGCCGCTGGTGACGCCGTCCGGCCGCGGCGTCCACGCCGCCCGCCGCCGCGCGATCTCCTCGTCGGGCACGCGCAGCGTCAGCCGGCGCTCGGGCACGTGGAGCTCGATCTCGTCGCCGTTCTGCACCAGGGCCAGCGGCCCGCCCACCGCGGACTCCGGGGTAACGTGCAGCACCACGGTGCCGTAGGAGGTGCCGCTCATCCGCGCGTCCGAGATGCGCACCATGTCCTTCACGCCCGCGCGCAGCAGACGCGCGGGCACCGGCGCCGCGCCCCACTCCGGCATGCCCGGGCCGCCCTTGGGGCCGGCCTGCTTGAGCACCAGCACCGAGCGCTCGTCGATCGGCAGCGAGGGGTCGTCGATGCGCCGCTCGAGATCGCGGTGGTCCTCGAAGACCACCGCGCGTCCCCGATGGGTCATGAGATGCCCCGAGGCCGCCGACTGCTTGAGCACCGCGCCCCCCGGACAGAGGTTGCCGGTGAGGATGACGGTCCCGCCCTCGGGCTGGAGCGGCAGGGACAGCGGCCGGATCACGTCGGTGTCGTGGCACGGCGCCTCCGCCACGTTCTCGCTCAGGGTCCGGCCGGTGACGGTCAGGGTATCGGGGTGCAGCAACGGCAGCATCTCGCGTAGCACCGCCGGCACTCCGCCCGCGTAGTAGAAGTCCTCCATCAGGTACTTGCCCGACGGGCGCACATTGGCGAGCAAGGGGGTGCTCCGGGAGAGCTCGTCGAAGCGCCGGAGCGGCAGCGGCACCCCCGCGCGCCCCGCGAGGGCGACCAGGTGCACGATGGCGTTGGTGGAGCCGCCGAGCGCCATGTCGGCGCGGATCGCGTTGTCGAACGCGGCCGCGGTGAGGATCTCCGACGGCTTCGGCCCGCGGTGGAGCGCCATCTCGACCGCGCGGCGGCCCGACATCTCGGCCAGCGCGAGGCGGCGCGAGTCCGGGCCGGGGATGGCCGCGTTGCCGGGCAGGGCCAGGCCCAGCACCTCGGCCATCGCGGCCATCGTGGAGGCGGTGCCCATCACCATGCAGTGGCCGGTGGAGCGCGAGAGACAGCCCTCGACTTCCGCCATCACTTCGTCGGTGATCTCGCCCGCCCGTCTCTGGGCCCAGATCTTGCGCGCGTCGGTGCCCGAGCCCAGCTCCTGGTTGCACCACACGCCCTTCAGCATGGGGCCGCCCGTCACCATGATCGCGGGCACGTCGGCGGAGGCGGCGCCCATCAGCATCGCCGGGGTGGTCTTGTCGCACGCGGCCAGCAGCACCACCGAGTCGAGCGGGTAGGCGCGGATGCACTCCTCCACGTCCATCGCCATGAGGTTGCGGAAGAGCATGGTGGTGGGCTTCATCAGGATCTCGCCCAGGGAGATCACCGGGAACTCGAGCGGGAAGCCGCCCGCGCTCCACACCCCGCGCTTGACCGCCTCCGCCACCTGCCGCAGGTGCGCGTTGCAGTTGTTGAGCTCCGACCACGAGTTGCAGATGCCGACCACCGGGCGCCCGTCGAACATCGCGTCGCTGAAGCCCTCGGCCTTGAGGTACGCGCGGTGCATGAAGCCGTCGAGGTTCTTCGGGGCGAACCAGTTGCGGCTGCGGAGCGGCGGGCCGGCGGTGCGTGGGGTCGTCATAGGGCCCACATTCTGCCCTGTTTGCTAGACTTTCGCCATGAGGGCGTGGCGCCCGGCCGGGCTCCTGGTGGTGGCCGCGCTGGCGGCCGGGTGCTTCACCATGACGCCGGCGCAGAACCGAAGCCTCGACGAGGTGCGGGCCTTCGCAGACGAGACGGCACGCGTCTACGGGCTGACCCCCATCCACGTGCTGGTGAGCCACAACCCGGAGAGCCCGGTCGGCTCGTATCGCCGCGGCTTCTTCGCGGTCAACCAGCTGGTGCTGCGCTCGGAGTTCCGCGACGC
>DATFAJ010000367.1:0-17359 GCA_035254745.1 Candidatus Methylomirabilota bacterium
AGTTTCCAGGACATAGCGCGAGTCAGTCTACCACGTGCGAGACGGCGGCACCGGTCTGGGGGGCAGAAGGCAGGTGGGTGTGCGAGATCAACGAATGTCCGCGACCTGGGGGAGTGCGGGGGCCATTTCTGGGCCCCCGCATAAGACAGAGCCTAAAGACTTAAACCAAGATGAGCATGCCCGGTCGACAGCCCGGCAACAGCCTACTCCCCTCCGACCGGCCCGACGCCCATGATCTGGATGTCGATGCTGCGCGGCCGTGGTCCGTCGAGCTCCGCGAAGAGGATCGACTGGAAGCGGCCCAGCGAGAGCTCGCCGCCGCTGATGCCCACCGCCACGCTCCGGCCGAGGAGCGCCGCGCGGAGGTGGGAAGAGGCGTTGCCGCGCTCGCAGTCCGAGAAGCGGGGGTCGTCGTGCTTGTACCCGGCGCCGTCGGCCACCAGCCGATCCATCATGGTCTTGAGGTCCTCGACGAGGGCCCCCTGGAACTCGTTCACGAACAGCGCGCAGGTGGTATGGAGGGAGTTGACCAGAATGATCCCCTCCTTGATGTCGGCGCCCAGCACGATGTCCCGGATCTGCTTGGTGATGTCCAGGACCTGTGTCCGTTTCTCGCTCAACATCGTGAAGGTCTTCCGGACTACCTTCAAGGTTTCCACCTTGTCAGCCTCCCTGATTGAGTGCGCTGCAGCTCTGGTGCCGAGGGAGGGAATCGAACCCCCACGGCCCTTACGGACCAGCGGATTTTAAGTCCGCTGCGTCTCCCAGTTCCGCCACCCCGGCCCACCCGACCGCTGGACCGCCTCCGACGAAATGGAGGCGGCGAGCGGATTCGAACCGCTGAATAGAGGTTTTGCAGACCTCCGCCTTAGCCACTTGGCTACGCCGCCCTTCCAGCCTCTCACGTATATGGAGCGGGAAACGGGATTCGAACCCGCGACCCCAACCTTGGCAAGGTTGTGCTCTACCACTGAGCTATTCCCGCAAAGCCCGCCTGTCACAGAACCGCTACGGACTCTAACAAAAGCCTTGAGTAGTGTCAACTTAGGGCCGATCCCGGGGTCTCGCCGCGCAGATATTTCGCCGCCTCCTCGGGCGGGGTCGGGTTGATGAAGAACCCGGTGCCCCACTCGAACCCCGCCACTCTCGTGAGCTTCGGGATGATCTCGAGGTGCCAGTGGAAGTGGTCGAGGGCCGGCGCCCGGAGGGGCGCGCTGTGGAGCATGAAGTTGTACGGAGGGTCCTCGAGGCACTCGCTCATGCGCCCGAGCACCTGCTTGACCACGGCGGCCAGCGCCGCGAACTCCTCCACCGGGGTCTCCTCGTACCGGGAGCGGTGGGCGGTGGGCAGGATCCAGGTCTCGAAGGGGAAGCGGGGCGCGAAGGGAGCCAGGGCCATGAACCCACCCTGGTCGGCGATCAGCCGGCTGCCCTCCTGGCGCTCCTGGCGGATGACGTCGCACCAGATGCACCGCTTCTTGATCCGCAGGTGCTGGAGCGCCCCGGCGAGCTCCTCCTCCACCATCAGGGGCACCACCGGGGTGGCGACGAGCTGCGAATGGGTGTGCTCGAGCGAGGCGCCCGCCAGGTCGCCGTGGTTCTTGAAGACCATGACGTACTCGAGCCGGGGGTCCTTGGAGAGATCCACGATCCGGTCGCGGTACGAGCGGAAGACCTCGCCCAGATGGGAGACCGGCAGCTGCTCGATCACCGCCTCGTGCTCGGGTGACTCGATCACGACCTCGTGGGCCCCCACCCCGTTCATCCGGTCGTAGAGGCCCTCCCCGCTCGGCTCGAGCTCGCCCTCGATCCGCAGCGCAGGAAACTTGTTGGGCACCACCCGCAGCAGCCAGCCCGGCGTGTTGGGCTCTCCGCGTCCCGGTCGCAGCGCCCACACCTCCTCGGGGGTCTGGGCCTCCTGTCCCCCGCAGAAGACGCAGGGCCCGCCCTTGCGCGGGCGGAGACGAGGCGCGAAGTCGGAGGGGCGACGCGCCCGCTCGGTCGAGATGATCACCCAGCGGCCCACCACCGGATCCCGCCGGAGCTCAGGCACGCGGCACCCGCTCCTCCTCGGGCCGGGGCTCGCGGGCCAGGAGCGAGGCCAGGGCCTCCGCCACCGGCTTGCCTTCGAAGAGCACGGCCGCGACCTCCTCGCAGATCGGCATCTCCACGCCCGCCTCGTGGGCCATGCGGATCGCGGAGGACACGGTGCGCACGCCCTCGGCCACCATCGGGGTGCCGGCCTCGACCAGGCCGAGCGGGCGGCCGCGGGCGATCTCCTGGCCGAGTGCGTGATTGCGACTCTGCGTGCCGGTGCACGTGAGCACCAGGTCGCCCAGGCCGGCCAGGCCGGTGAATGTCGCGGGCTGCGCGCCCACCGCGGTGCCGAGCCGGACGATCTCGGCCAGCCCGCGGGTGATGAGGGCCGCGCGGGCGTTCTCGCCGAGCCCGAGCCCGTCCACGAGGCCGGTGGCGATGGCCATGACGTTCTTGAGCGCGCCCGCCAGCTCGACGCCGAGCACGTCGCGGTTGGTGTAGATGCGCAGGGCCGGACCGGCCAGGCGACGCTGCAGATCCGCGGCCACCGCCTCACCCGCGCACGCCACCACGAGCGCGGTCGGCTGGCCCTGGGCCACCTCGCGCGCGAAGGACGGCCCCGACAGGACCGCGACCGTGCGCCCGGGCAGTCGATCCGCCAGGAGCTGGGACATGCGCAGACCGCGCCGGGGCTCCAGGCCCTTGGTCGCCGAGACCAGGATCGCGCGCGGGGACACCCGGTCGGCCACCCGGGCCAGCACCGCCTCGACGAAGTGCGACGGCACCGCGATGAGCACGGTGCCCACCGCGTCGAGCGCCGCCTCCGCCTCCGCGGTGACGCTCACCGCGTCCGGCAGGGCCAGCCCGGGGAGGTAGCGCGCGTTCTCCCGCGCGGCGCGCATCGCCTGGGCCAGCGCCGGATCCCGCGCCCAGAGCCGCACCGGCGTGCCGACGCGGCCCAGGTGGATCGCGAGCGCGGTGCCCCAGCTCCCGGCGCCGAGCACCGCCACCGGGGGGCGCGCGCCGCCCTCGTCTTGCCGGCCGCTCACGCGGTCCGGGCCCGTTCGCCCAGGCGACGCTCGCTCCCGCTGGCGAGGCGGGCGATGTTCTCGCGGTGCCGCCAGATGATGATCGCCGCGGTCACCGCCGCCGAGATCGCCGCCTGGTGCGGATAGCCGAGCAGGGCGGCGGCGATCGGGAGGCTCAGGCAGGCCACGATCGACGCGAGCGAGACGTAGCGGGACAGCGCGGTCACCACGATCCAGAGGCCCGCCGCCGGGGCCACCGCCCACGGGATCAGGGACAGGAAGGCGCCGAGCCCGGTGGCCACGCCCTTGCCGCCGCGGAACGCGAGGAACACCGGCCAGCAGTTGCCGGCCACCGCGGCCACCGCGCCGGCCGGCGCGGCCCACGCCCCGATCCCGATCGAGCGCGCCGCGGTCACCGCGAGGTAGCCCTTCACGATGTCCCCGACCAGGGTGAGCACGGCGGGACCGATCCCGAGGGTGCGCAGCACGTTGGTGGCTCCGATGTTGCCGCTGCCCGCCCGCCGGATGTCGGTGCCGCCCGCGGCGCGCGCCACCAGGAAGCCGACCGGGATCGCCCCGATCAGGTAGGCGGCCAGCACCCCCAGGACGGTCAGGGCCATCGCTCGCGGTCCCGGACGAGGTCCTTGGGATTCGTGTGCAAGAAGAAGCGATAGAAGTAGTCGGCGCCCGAGAGCACGGTGAGCGCGAGCGCGGCCCAGAGCGCGGTGCGCGAGACGAGATGGAAGGCGGCGAGATCCACCGAGACCCCCTTCTCCAGGATCAGCAGGGTGATCGCGATGTACTGCGAGACGGTCTTGGCCTTGCCGAGCGACGAGGCCGGCACCACGGTGCCCATCGACAGCGACACCCCGCGCAGCCCGGTCACCGCGAGCTCGCGCCCGATGATCACCACCGCCATCCAGGCGGCCAGCATGTCCACGTGGACCAGCGACACCAGCGCCGCGGCCACCAGCAGCTTGTCGGCCACCGGATCGAGCAGGGTCCCGAGCTTGGTGACCTGGTTCCACCGCCGCGCCATCAGGCCGTCGAGCCAGTCCGTCACCGAGGCCGCGATGAAGATGATCGCCGCGATGAGCACGCTGACCCGGGAGGAGGAGATCAGGAACACCATGATCGGAGGGACCAGGACGATGCGGAACAGGGTCAGCGCGATCGGCAGGTTCACGCGCCGGCCCCCACCCCGCCGCGGCCGGGCGCGCCCAGCGCGAGCCCCGTCGGCTCCGACCGCCCACCCACGAATCCGCCGTCCAGGAAGATCGGCACCACCGCGCTCACGTCCTGGCGCAGGCACGCGGCCAGGTCGACCTCACGCGCCTGGTGGGCGAGCCGCCGGGCCCACAGCGAGTCCGCGGCCAGCCGCGGCAGGCGCCCCGCGTAGTGGCGGCCGAGCGCGCGCGCGGTCTCCGCCCCTCCGGAGAGCTCCGTCGCGGACGCGCCGTCGGTGAGCCGGACGACCAGGAGACCGGCGCACACCGCGTCCTCGAGCGAGAAGGCGCCGTTGTCGCCCGCGCACAGGATCGTCACGTCGCGCCGCTGATCGCGCGCCCAGTTCGCCGCCGCGGTCACGTTGGTGAGCGCGGCGAGCGCGGCGGCGGCCCCGGTGGCGGCCCGCATCATGGCCGCGGTGCCGTTGGTGGTAGTGAGGACCACGGTGCGCCCCTCGACGCGGGCCCGGGTGAACTCGTCCGGGGAGTTGCCGAGATCGAAGCCGGGGATCGGGTTTCCCCCGCGCTCGCCCGCCAGCACGATTCCGGGGCCGTCGCGCAGCGCCTCCGCGGCCGCCTCGTCCGGCACCGGGACCACCCGGCGGCAGCCCGCCTCGCAGGCGGCCACCGCCGCGCTGGTGGCCCGCAGGACGTCGACGGCCAGCACGGTGCGGCCGGACACCGGAGCGTCGGCGAACTCGGACGGGCTCAGCGCCACGTGCACCCGCATCACGAGAGCGCGGGGCCGCCTACCGGGCGCGGTCCCGCAGGGCCCGGATCTTCAGCCGGAGCGCGTTGAGATTGATGAAGCCCTCGGCGTCGCGCTGCCGGTAGACCTGGTCCGCCTCGAAGGTGACGAAGTCGGTCCGGTAGAGGGACCGCGGCGACTTCCGCCCCGCCACGGTGACGGTGCCCTTGTAGAGTTTGAGGCGGACGGTGCCGCTCACGTCGCGCTGCACGGCGTCGACGAGCCCCTGCACCGCCTCGCGCTCGGGGCTGAACCAGAAGCCGTAGTAGATCATCTCCGCGTAGCGGGGCACGAGCGAGTCCCGCAGGTGCAGCACCTCGCGGTCGAGCGTGATCGACTCCAGCGCGCGGTGGGCCGCGTGGAGGATCGTGCCCCCGGGCGTCTCGTAGACCCCGCGCGACTTCATGCCCACGAAGCGGTTCTCCACCAGGTCCACCCGGCCGATCCCGTGCTCGCCGCCCAGGCGGTTGACCGTCTCGAGCAGGGTGGCGGGAGAGAGGCGCCGACCGTCCACCGCAACCGGATTGCCCGCCTCGTACTCGACCTCGACGTAGACCGGCACGTCCGGTGCCGACTCCGGGGAGTTGGTGAGCAGGAACATCTTGGGCGGCGGCTCGTTCCACGGGTCCTCGAGGATGCCGCCCTCGAACGAGATGTGGAAGAGGTTGCGGTCGGTCGAGTACGGCCGCTCCGCGGTCACCGGCACCGGGATGTCGTGGTGACGCGCGAACTCCATCAGGGCGGTGCGCGAGTTGAGGTCCCACTCCCGCCAGGGTGCGATCACGGTCAGCTCGGGGGCCAGCGCCGCGTAGGTCAGCTCGAAGCGCACCTGGTCGTTGCCCTTGCCGGTGGCCCCGTGGCTCACCGCGTCCGCCGATTCCTTGCGCGCCACGTCCACTTGAGCCTTGGCGATGAGCGGCCGCGCGATCGAGGTGCCCATGAGATAGGAGCCCTCGTAGACCGCGTTGGCCCGCAGCATCGGGAACACGAAGTCGCGGACGAACTCTTCGCGAAGGTCGACGATGTGCACGGTGGAGGCGCCGGTGCGGAGCGCCTTCTCCTTCACCGGGATCAGCTCCTCGCCCTGGCCCAGGTCCGCGCAGTACGCGACCACCTCGCAGCGGTAGGTCTCGATGAGCCAGCGGAGGATGACCGACGTATCGAGCCCTCCCGAGTACGCGAGCACGACCTTCTTGACCGTCTTGTTCACGATTGGTCCCCACCCAGCAGGTTGACAATGATGGCCTTCTGCGCGTGCAGGCGATTCTCGGCCTGCTCCAGGATCAGGCTGCGCGGCCCGTCGAGCACCGCGTCGGTGATCTCCTCTCCGCGGTGGGCGGGCAGACAGTGCATGACCACCGCGTTGCCGGGGGCGAAGCCCAGGAGCCGGTCGTTGAGCTGGTAGCGCTGGAACGCCTCGAGCCGCTGCTCGCGGTCCCCCTCCTGCCCCATGCTGATCCAGGTGTCGGTGTAGACCACGTCGGCGTCCTCGAGCGCCTCGCGGGCCTCGGTGGTGAGTCGCACGCGCCCGCCCATCGCCCGGCAGGCCTCGAGCACCGCCGCGTCCGGCTCGTAGCCGGGCGGGGTCGCCACCACCGCGGTGGCGCCCAGCATCGACCCCACCAGCAGGAGCGAGTTGCAGACGTTGTTGCCGTCGCCCACCCAGGCCAGCCGCAGCTTGGCCAGGTCCATGCCGCGCTCCCAGAGCGTGAAGAAGTCGGCCATGGCCTGACAGGGGTGCTCGAGATCCGACAACCCGTTGATCACCGGGATCGAGGCGTTGGCCGCGAGCTGCTCCAGGGTCCGGTGCGAGAACACCCGGGCCGCCACCACGTCCACCCAGCGCGAGAGGTTGCGGGCCACGTCGGGCACCGACTCGCGCTTGCCCATCCCGATCTCCTGCGCGGCCAGGTACACCGCCGCGCCTCCCAGCTGGATCATCGCGACCTCGAAGGTCACGCGCGTGCGCAGCGACGGCTTCTCGAAGATGAGCGCCATCGTCCGCCCGGGCAGCGGGGTCGAGCGGTCGCGCGCCTTGGTCCGAGCCTTGAGCTCGGCCATGAGCGCGAAGAGGCGCGGGAGGTCCTCCCGCGCCAGGTCGCGGATCGACAGGAAGTGCTTCACCGCCCGAAGCCGGCGAGGGCCTGGTCGATGATCTCGACCGCGCGCCGAACCGAGGCCTCGTCCACCACCAGGGGCGGCGCGAGCCTCAGGGTGTTGTCGCCCGCGCTCAGCGCGAGCAGGCCCCGCTGGCGGCAGGCCGAGATCACGTCGCCGACCGGCGGCACCAGGTCCATGCCGACCAGGAGCCCCCGGCCCCGCACCGCGGTCGCGGCCTTCGGCTGGCGCGCGCGCACCGCCTCGAGCTGCTCGCGCAGCAGGCGGCCGGTGGCGGCCGCCCGCTCGGGCAGCCGCTCCTCCATCAAGGTGGTGAAGACGGTGAGGCCGACCGCGGTGACGAAGGGGTTGCCGCCGAAGGTGGAGCCGTGGGTGCCGGGGGTGAACGCGGAGGCCACGCTCTCGGTGGCCAGGGTGGCCCCGATCGGCACCCCGTTGGCGAGGGCCTTGGCCAGGGTCATGATGTCGGGCTCGATCCCGGAGTGCTCGTAGCCCCAGAGCCGGCCGGTGCGGCCCATGCCGGTCTGGATCTCGTCCAGCACCAGGAGGACGCCGGCCTCGTCGCAGAGCTTGCGGAGCCCGGGGAGATAGCCGTCGTCCGGGATGTTGATCCCACCCTCGCCCTGGATCGGCTCGACCATGACCGCCGCGGTGTGGCTGTCGATGGCCCGCTCCACCGCCCGCAGGTCGTTGAAGGGCACGTACTTGAACCCGCCCGGCAACGGCTCGAAGCCGTGGTGGTACTTCTCCTGCGCGGTGGCGGTGACGGTGGCGAGGGTGCGGCCGTGGAAGCCGCCCCGCATCGTGATGATGTCCCCGCGGTCGCTGGCCCCGTGCTCCTTGGCCCACTTGCGGGCGAGCTTGATCGCGGACTCGTTGGCCTCCGCGCCCGAGTTGGAGAAGAACACCCGATCCGCGAAGGAGTGGTCGCAGAGCAGCTTGGCAAGCTGGGTCTGCTGCGGGATGTAGAAGAGGTTCGAGACGTGGAGCAGGGTGGCCGCCTGCTCGCGCATCGTGCCCACCACCTTGGGGTGGCTGTGGCCGAGCGCGGTCACCGCGATGCCGCCGGTGAAGTCGAGGTACTCCTTGCCGTCGCTGTCCCACACCCGCACCCCTTCGCCGCGCACCAGGGCCACCGGGGCGCGCTTGGCGGTGGTCATCAGGTGCTTGTCCGCCCACTCGATCAGGGTCTTCGTGTCGGTCATGTGCTTGGGCCTCGCGGGCACGGCGCCACTACCGTGACCCCTCTTTCAAATGCGTTCGCCTCGCCTTCGGCTGCGGCTCACAGAACTATTTCCGTACCGATACCTGACTTGGTCAGCACCTCGAGGAGGATCGCGTGGGGGACGCGGCCGTCGATGATGTGGGCCTTCTGGGCCCCGCCGGTGAGCGCCCGCAGCGAGGACTCCACCTTGGGGAGCATGCCTCCGTCGATGATGCCCGCCTTGATCAGCCGCTCCGCGTCGCGCTTGGTCAGCGTCGAGACCAGGCGCCCGTCCTCCCCGTTGATGCCGGTCACGTCGGTCAGGTGGATCAGCTTCTCCGCGAACAGCGCGGCGGCCACGTCGCCCGCCACCAGGTCCGCGTTGATGTTGTAGGTCTCGCCGCCTTCTCCCACCCCGACCGGCGCGATCACCGGGATGAAGCCGTTCTCCTCGAGCAGCCGGATCGGCTCCGGGTTGACCGCCTCCACCTCCCCGACCAGGCCGATGTCGGCGGTGGTGCCGTCGGGCAGCCGGTGCAGGCGCTTGCGGGCCCGCAGGAGGCTCGCGTCCTTGCCGGAGAGCCCCACCGCCCGTCCCCCGTGCAGGTTGATCAGGCCCACGATCTCCTTGTTGATCTTGCCGACCAGCACCATCTCGACGATCTGGACCGTCTCCTCGTCGGTGACGCGCATGCCGCCCACGAAGCGGGGCTCCTTGCCGAGCCGCTTCATCAGCGCCCCGATCTGCGGCCCCCCGCCGTGCACGATGACCGGGCGGATGCCGACCAGCCGGAGCAGGAGCACGTCCTTGGCGAACTGCTCCTTGAGGTCGGCCTGCTCCATGGCCGCGCCCCCGTACTTGATCACGAGGGTCTTGCCCTGGAAGGCGCGGATGTACGGCAGCGCCTCGATCAGCACCTCGGCGCGCTCGATCAGCTCGGGGTTCGCCATCGTCCGCTCGTCCGTCCTTATAAGATGTAGCGGGAGAGATCCTCGTCCTTCACCACGTCGGCGAGGTGCGAGTTCACGTATTCCGCGTCGACCACGAGCTCCTGCCCGCTCATGGCGGGTGCGTCGAAGGAGACGTCCTCCAGGAGGCGCTCCATCACCGTGTACAGGCGACGGGCCCCGATGTTCTCCGCGCGCTGGTTCACGGTGCACGCGATCTCGGCGATGGCCTCGACCGCGTCCGGGGTGAAGCGCAGCGCCACTCCTTCCGTCCTCAGGAGCTCCACGTACTGCCGGGTCAGGGCGTTCTGAGGTTCGCTCAGGATGCGGACAAAATCGTGCTGCGTCAAGGGCTCCAGCTCGACCCGGATCGGGAACCGGCCTTGCAGCTCGGGGATCAGGTCGGCCGGCTTGGCCACGTGGAAGGCCCCCGCCGCGATGAACAGGATGTGATCGGTCCGGACCATCCCGTACTTGGTGGTGACGGTCGACCCCTCCACGATCGGCAGGAGGTCGCGCTGCACGCCCTCCCGCGAGACGTCGGGGCCCCGACCGCCCTCCCGGCCCGCGATCTTGTCGAGCTCGTCGAGGAACACGATCCCGGAGTCCTCCACCCGGCGGATCGCCTGCCCCACCGCCTCGTCGACGTCCACCAGCTTCTGGGCCTCCTCCTGGGCGAGCAGGCGCCGCGCCTCCCCGATCTTGACCCGCCGCCGGCGGGTGCGTCCCGGCATGAGGTTCGAGAGCATGTCCTTCAGGTTGATCCCGATCTCCTCCATGCCCTGCCCGGGAAACACCTCGAACATGGGTCCCGCCTGCGCCTGCACGTCCATCTCGATCGGGCGCTCGTCGAGCTTGCCGGAGCGGAGCTGGGCGCGGAGCTTGTCCCGGGTCGCGTCGCGCGAGGCGTCGGGCGAAACCTCCTCGAGCGTGCCGCTGACGAACGCCTCGCCCGGCCGCCGGGGCAGCAGGAGGTCGAGCAGCCGGTCCTCGGCCAGACCCTCGGCCCGCTCCCGCACCGCCGCCGCCATCTCCGCCTTCACCATGGTCACGGCCAGCTCGGTGAGGTCGCGGATCATCGACTCCACGTCGCGCCCGACGTAGCCCACCTCGGTGTACTTCGAGGCCTCGACCTTGAGGAAGGGAGCCTGGGCAAGCTTCGCCAGCCGGCGGGCGATCTCGGTCTTCCCGACCCCGGTGGGCCCGATCATGATGATGTTCTTCGGCGCCACCTCGTCCCGCAGCTCGGGGGGCAGGTTCTGCCGTCGCCAGCGGTTGCGGAGCGCGATCGCCACCGCGCGCTTGGCCTTCTGCTGCCCCACGATGTAGCGGTCGAGCTCGGAGGTGATCTGGACGGGCGTGAGACCGGTCATCGGGCCCATCAGAGCGTGAGCACCGTGATCTGGTCGTTGGTGTAGACGCAGATGCCGGCCGCGATCCGGAGGGCGTGCTCGGCGATCTGGGGCGCGTCGAGATCGCTGTGCGCGCGAAGAGCCCGCGCCGCCGCCAGCGCGTAGGGCCCGCCGGAGCCGATGCCGACCAGACCGTCGTCGGGCTCGATCACGTCGCCGGTACCGGACAGGATGAAGGTCGACTCCGCGTCCGCCACCGCGAGCAGGGCCTCCAGGCGCCGCAGGACCCGGTCCATGCGCCATTCCTTGGCCAGCTCCACCGCGCCCCGCGCGAGGTTGCCCCGGTGCTCTTCCAACTTGGCCTCGAAGCGGGCGAAGAGCGTGAAGGCGTCGGCGGCGGCGCCCGCGAAGCCGACCAGCACCCGGTCGTGGTAGATCCGGCGCACCTTGCGGGCGCCCGCCTTCATGATGGTCTGGCCCACCGAGACCTGTCCGTCCCCCGCCACCGCGACCCGGCCGCGGTGGCGCACGGCGACCACGGTGGTGGCGTGGATCACGGAGCCGGCGGACGTCATCGCTTCGAGCGGTTCCTCTCAGGTGGCCCGGGGATGCGTCGCATCGTACACCCGCATCAGGTGCTCCGGGCTCACGTGAGTGTACCGCTGAGTGGTCGACAGCCGGCTATGGCCGAGCAGCTCCTGGATCAGCCGGAGGTCCGCCCCCTCCCCCAGCATGTGGGTGGCGAAGCTGTGGCGCAGGGTGTGGGGGGTGACCCGCTGGCCGAGGCCGGCCCGTCGGGCGAGGCCCTTGACGATGCGGAGCGCGCTCCGGGTGGTCAGGCGCCCTCCGCGAGCGTTGCGAAACAGGGCCCCGCGCGCCCGCCCCCGCATGGCCAGGTACGCGGCCAGCGCCTCGAGCGCGGTCTCGCCCACCGGGACCACCCGCTCCTTGTCACCCTTGCCGAGCACGCGCACGGTGCGGCGCCCCTCGTCGAGATCGTCCACGTCCAGGCCGCAGCACTCGGCGACCCGCAGGCCGCTCGCGTAGAGCAGCTCCACCAGCGCCCGGTCGCGCAGGCCCGCGGCACCCGCCGCGGGCCCGGCGTCCAGCAGCTGGGTGGCCTCGTCCTTGGGCAGGAACGACGGCAGCCGCCGGCCCAGCCGCGGGCTCCGCACCTGGCGGGCCGGGTTCACCTCGAGGGCACCGCGGCGGGCCATGAAGCGGAAGCAGCTGCGGACCGCGGCCAGCTTGCGCGCGATGGTGGCCTTGGACAGCCGGCGCTGGTGCAGGCGCGCCAGGTACGCCCGGACCGCCCGGGTGTCCGCCTCCGCGAGGCCGCCGATCTTCTCGTCGGCCAGGAAGCGGGTGAACTCGGTCAGGTCGGTCGCGTAGCTGCGGAGGGTGTGGGGCGACGATCCGCGCTCCACGCCCAGGTATTCGAGGAACGAGCCGACCGCCGCGTCCATCCGCCGCTCACGCGACCGTGGGCGCCACTTCCTGCCGGTAGCCGCACTCCTCGCGGACGCACTGTCGGGTGATCTTCCCGCCCCGCGCGATGCGCTCGGTCAGGAACGGCGCCGCGCACTTGGGGCACGGCTCGGCCACCGGCCGCGTCCACACCGCGAACGTGCAGGTGGGATAGTTCGTGCACGCGTAGAAGGTCTTGCCCTTCCGGGTGCGCTTCTCCACGAGCTGGCCGCCGCATCCCGTCTGCGGGCACGTGATCCCGAGCGTGACCGGCTTGGTGGTCTTGCACTCGGGATAGCCCGAGCAGGCGATGAACTTGCCGAAGCGGCCGTGCTTGATGACCATCGGCCGGCTGCAGGTCGGGCAGATCTCGTCGGTGGGCTCGTCCGCCGGCCGCTCCCGCCCCCCGCTCATGTCCTTGGTGAACTTGCAGTCGGGATAGGCGGAGCAGGCGAGGAACTTGCCGAAGCGCCCCCACTTCTCGAGCAGCGGCTTGCCGCACTCCGGGCACTCCTGCCCCGCGTCGATGCCGACCTTGACGTTGTCCATCTTCTTGCCGGCGGCCTTGAGGTCGCGCGAGAACTGCTTGTAGAAGTCGCCCACCGTCTTCACCCAGTCCGCTTCGCCGTCCTCGATCTTGTCGAGCGACTCCTCGAGGCCGGCGGTGAACTCGACGTCCATCACCTCGGGGAAGTGCGGGACGAGCATGTCGGTGACCTGGATGCCGAGATCGGTGGGGAACAGGGTGCCGCGATCGCGCCGGACGTACTCGCGGTCCTGGATGGTGCCGAGGATCTGCGCGTAGGTCGACGGGCGCCCGATCCCGCGCTCCTCCAGCGTCTTCACCAGCGAGGCCTCGGTGTAGCGCGGCGGCGGCTGGGTGAAGTGCTGCTTGGGGTCCAGCGCCAGGAGCTTCAGCACCTCGCCGACGGTGAGGGGCGGCACCACCGCCTCCGCCTCCTCCTCGGGCTCCACGTCGGTGGCCTCGCGCGACTCGATGTAGACCGCGGTGAAGCCGGGGAACTTGAGGGTCGAGCCCTGGGCCCGGAACAGGCAGTCCCCGGCCTGGATGTCGGCGGCCACCGTGTCGTAGACCGCGGGCAGCATCTGGCTGGCCAGGAAGCGCTCCCAGATGATCCGGTAGAGGGCGAGCTGGTCTTTGCTGAGGAACCGGGCCACCACCTTCGGCTCGCGCGCGACCGAGCTCGGGCGCACCGCCTCGTGGGCCTCCTGCGCGCTCTTCTTGGCCTTGTAGGTGGGCGGCGCGTCCGGCAGGTACTCCTGGCCCAGGCGCCCGGCCACCCACTGGCGCGCCTCGTCCTGTGCCTCCGCGGCGACCCGCACCGCGTCGGTCCGCATGTAGGTGATGAGGCCCACCGCGCCTTCCTCGCCGAGCTCGACGCCCTCGTAGAGCTGCTGGGCGAGCATCATGGTCTTCTTGGCGCTGAAGTGGAGCTTGCGGCTCGCGTCCTGCTGGAGCGTGGAGGTGATGAAGGGCGGCGCCGGGTTCCGGCGTCGCTCGCCGCGGGTCACCGACTTCACGGTCCACGCCGCCCCGTGGAGCGCGGTCATCACCGCCATCGTCTCCGCCTCGTTCGGCAGGTCCGCCTTCTCGCCCTTCACCTCCTTCAAGGTGGCCGTGAAGTCGGGCGGGTTCTTGCCCCTGAGGCGGGCGTGCAGCGACCAGTACTCCACCGGCACGAAGGCCGCGATCTCCCGCTCGCGCTCGGTGATGAGGCGCACCGCCACCGACTGCACGCGCCCGGCCGAGAGCCCGCGGCGGATCTTCTCCCACAGCAGCGGCGAGAGCTTGTAGCCGACGAGGCGGTCCAGCACCCGCCGCGCCTGCTGGGCGTTGACCTTGTTGGTGTCGATCTTGCCGGGGTGCAGGAAGGCGGCCTTGACCGCGCGCTCCGTGATCTCGTTGAACATGATCCGGTGCGTCTTGCTCTTGCTGATCCCGAGCTCCTGGGCCAGGTGCCAGCCGATGGCCTCCCCTTCCCGGTCCGGGTCGGTCGCGATGTAGAGCGCGTCCACCTTCTCGGCCGCCTTCTTCAGCTCGTCGAGGACCTTCTTCTTGGCCGGCAGCACCTTGTACTCCGGCTTGAAGCCCTTTTTTTCATCCACGCCGAGCTTGGACTTGGGCAGGTCGCGGACGTGGCCCATCGAGGCCTTGACGACGTACTTCGAGTCCAGATATTTCTGGATCGTCTTGACCTTGGTGGGCGACTCGACCACCACCAGACTTCTCTTCGCCACCGGCTCCGCCTCCTATGCCCGTCCGACTCGGACGAACCGCTTGCCCTCGATCTGTCGTACCCGTCCCTCGAGCTCGAGATCCAGCAGGGCCGCCGACACCGGGCCGGCGCCGAGCCCGCTCCGCTCGATCACGTGGTCGATCTCCACCGGGTCCTCGCCGAGCAGCGACAGCACCTGCCGCGTCGCCGCGCCCGGTCGTCCCGCCGGCTCCCCGGGTCCGGCGCGGTGCTCCCGCCCGACGGCGCTCTCCCCTGCGGCTCCGATTGTCCCCCTCGTGTCGAGACAGGCCTTCCAGCGCTCGGGCAGCGCGGCCACCACGTCCTCCCACCCCAGCGCGAGCGCGGCCCCGTCCTGGATCAGGCGGTTGGCCCCACGGCTCTCCGGCGCGGTGGCCCGGCCGGGCATGGCGAGGACCTCCCGCCCCAGCTCGGCCGCGAGGCGTGCGGTGATCAGCGAGCCGCTACGCTCCGCCGCCTCCACCACCACCACCGCGAGCGAGAGCCCCGCGATCACCGCGTTGCGGGTCGGGAAGTGATGCGGCAGCGGCGGCGTCCCGGGGGCGAACTGCGAGACCAGCGCGCCCCGCGCCGCGATCTCCTCGGCGAGCCGCGCGTTCTCGGGCGGGTACACCACGTCCACGCCCGAGCCGAGCACCGCGATGGTGCGTCCGCCCACCCGCAGCGCGCCGCGATGGGCCGCGGTGTCGATCCCGCGCGCCAGCCCGCTCACGATCGTGACCCCGCGCGCGGCCAGGTCCGCCGCGAGCGTCTCCGCCGCCGAGAGCCCGTAGGCGGTCGCGCGGCGCGATCCCACCACCGCGATCGCGAGCGTGTCGCCCTCGACGAGCGCTCCGCGCACGTGGAGCGTCGCCGGCGCGGTGGGCACCGCGAGCAGGAGCGCGGGATACTCCGCGTCGCCGCGCGCGATCGCGCGCGGCGCACCGGTGCGATCGCGCCCCGTCTCGTCGTGGATACACTCGTGCGTCACGTGTCTCGTCCGCCTCACAATTCAGATGGGAGATCCGCGCAGTGCGTTTCAGTATACCGGACGGGGCAGGTGGGTCAAAACCACGCTCACCGCGACGGGCGACCGAGAGAGGCGAGCAGCGCGCGCGCCTGCGCGGCCGCGTCGGACTTCGGGTGCGACCGCACCACCTGCTCCCACGTCTCGCGCGCGCGCGGTACGTCGTGCAGCGCGCGATAGCACATGCCCACCTTCAGGAGCGCTTCGGGCACCGACTGGCTCTGCGGGTAGAGATCGGGCACCTTCTGGAACTCGGTCAGGGCCTGGTTGAAGTCGCGCTGACGGTAGTAGGCCTCACCGATCCAGTACTGCGCGGTCGAGGCGAGCGCGTGCTTCGGGAACTTCTCGATGAGCTCGGTGAATTCGAGCACCGCCTGCCCGTGCTCCTCGGCGCGGAAGCTCGTCATCGCGGTGGCGAACAGCTTCTCCGGGGTCGCGTCCTTCGCGACCGGCGCCGCCGGCTTCGGCGCGGCGGGCGCGGGCGGCGGGACGCTGAGCGTGGCCACCTTCTGATTGGTCTCGTCGAGCCCGGACCTGAGCGAGCGCAGGGCCCCGTCCTGCTGCTGGAGCGCCGCCTTGAGCTGCTCGCGCTCCTGGGCCGCCGCCTTGGTCTCGCCGACCAGGAACGCGGCCTGCGCGTCGAGGGCCTTGAGCTCGCCGGACAGGCGCCCCACCTCGCGGGTCATCTGGTCCTGCCCCTTCTTCATCTCGTCGACCTGCTTGACCAGCGCGGCCATCTCGGCCTCGCGGCGGGCCTTCTCCCCGGTGCCGCAGCCGGCCATCGCCAGCGCCAGCACCGCGAGGGCGGCCACCGCTGGCGTGCACACGGTGAAGTCACGTCGCGGAGTCGACATGCTTCCGACCGTAGCACCTCCGTTCTTGAAAAGTCAATTTTCACGAGGCTTTGACTGACATTCCGCTTTTGGCTAGCATTGCCACGCCATGGACGACGTCCCGCTGCTCCTCTACGCCTCCGCCCTGGCGACCGGGCTCGCCCTCGGCTACGTGATGGAGCGCGGAGGTTTCTGCCTCACGCGAGCCCTCTCGAACGCCTGGCTCATGCGCGACGGCACCGTCCTGCGGGCCTGGGTCCTGGCCCTGCTCGTGGCCATGGTGGGTGTGGAGATCCTCGAGGCGCTCTCCCTCGTCGACGTTCCCCGGCCGCCGCTCCGCTGGCTGTCGAGCGTCGTGGGTGGGCTCCTCTTCGGCGCCGGGATGATCGTGGCGGGCGGCGGGCCGGGCAGCGCCTGGTACCGTGTCGGTGAGGGCGCGATCGGGGCGTGGGTGGTACTGCTCGGGTTCGCCATCGGGGCCACCACCGCCTGGCTCGGCATCCTGTCCCCGGTCCGCGTGCTGCTCCAGAAGCCGATCCTCACCACCGCCGACGGCGACCCGCCCACCCTGGCCAGCCTCACCGGGCTCCCGCCGTGGGTCGTGGTCGCGGCGCTCGTGCTGGTCGGCTGCGCCTGGCTGCTGCGCGGCCCTCGCGGGGCCGAGCACGGAACGTGGCGGTGGCCGGCGAGCGGGGCGACGGTCGGCGCGATCATCGTGGCGGGCTGGTGGGCCTCCACGTTCGGCGAGCGGCCGGCCGGCATCACGTTCGCCGCCAATACCGGCCATCTCCTCACCTACCCGCTCGTCGGCTACCCGAGCCGCGTGACCTGGAGCATGCTGACCCCGGTGGGCGTCGCGGTGGGCGCCTTCGTCGCGGCGCGGCGCGCCGATCAGTTCGGCTGGAAGCTCCCGGCGCCGACGAGCCTGGTGAAGATCTTCGGCGGCGGCCTCCTGATGGGTGCGGCCGCGCTCGTCGCCGAGGGATGCGACATCAACCAGGGGCTGACCAACTCGGCGACACTCGCGCTCGGGAGTCTCCTCACCTTCACGTCCATGTGCGCCGGGGCCAGCGGGACCTTGTGGCTCCTCTTTCTTCGGAAGGCGTAGCGTAGCGC
>DATFAJ010000368.1:0-2594 GCA_035254745.1 Candidatus Methylomirabilota bacterium
ACGTCGTCCATGGGGACGAGCGGCAGCTCGGCCGGGATCCGCGTGGTCACCGGCCGCTCCGCGAGCGATTTTCCGAAGCGCCCGAGCGCCGCCCCCACCACCTCCTCGACGGAGTGCCACGCGGTGTGGGGCACGAGCGCGCCCGCCTCGAGCCGGGTCATCTCGAGGAGGTTCTGCACCAGCCGGTTCAGCCGGTCGGCCTCCTCGTGGAGCGCCTCCAGCAGGTCACGCCGGGTCGCCGCGTCGAGGCGCGCCTCGTTGTCGATGAGCGTGCTGGCCGCGCCGGTGATCGAGGCCAGGGGCGTCCGCAGGTCGTGAGAGACCGAGCTGAGCAGCGAGTTGCGCAGCCGCTCGGTCTCGGCGCGCACCTGTGCCTGCTCGGCCTCCTCGGCGAGCCGCGCCCGCTCGATCGCGAGCGCGGTCTGGCTGGCGAACGTCTCGAGCTGGTGGAGCTGCTCGGGCGTCTGGAGCGAGCGCGGATCGTTGGGCCGGAGCCCCAGCACGCCCACCGTGCCGCGCGAGCCCAGCAGGGGCACGTAGAGGCCGGACGCCCCGGGCAGGGTGTCGGTGCCCTGGCCGGCGACCTGCCCGTGGTCGTACACCCACTGGCTGACCGCCACCTCGCTCGTGTCCATCGGGAACTCGGCGCCGAGCGCGCCCGCGCCGTCCAGGCGCCCGTCGGGGCCCGGGAGCAGGACCGCGACCCGGGCGCGGAACACCTCGGTGATGTGGCGGATCGCAGCCGCGAGCAGGCCCTGCACGCCGCGGGTGCTCGCGAGCTCGCGGCTCATGGCGTAGAGCGCGGCCATCCGGCGCTCGCGCTCGCGGGCCGACACGGCCTGGTCCCGGATCCGGGTGGCGAGGCCGCTGATGACGACGGCCACGATCAGCATGACCGAGAAGGTGATGAAGTACTGGGTGTCCGACACCGCGAACGTGAAGTAGGGCGGCACGAAGAAGAAGTCGAAGGCGCCCACGCTCAGGAGCGAGGCCAGGAGCGACGGCCCGCGCCCGTACCGCGTCGCCACCACGATGACCCCGAGCAGGTAGACCATGATCAGGTTGGAGAAGGCGAAGTAGGGGAACATGGCCCACGCGATCCCGGTGCAGATCGCCACGGTGGCCAGCGCGTAGGCGTACGGCGGCCAGCTGGTCTGCGCCTGCCAGGGGCGGGGTGGGACCGGCCGCGAGTCGTCCCGGTCGCCGCTGATCACGTAGACGTCGATCTCGCCGCTGCCCTGCACGAGGGTGTCCACGATCGAGCCCATCGTGATCCTCTTCCAGAGCGGCCGCTCCGGCTTGCCCACCACGATCTTGCTGACGTTGCGCGACCGGGCGAAGGCGAGGATCTCGTCGCTCATCCGCTGGCCGGTCAGGGTGTGGGTCTCGGCGCCGAGCTGCTCGGCGAGCCGCATCGTCTGGGCCACGCGGTCCCGCGCCCCCTGGGGCAGGCGGACCTGCGACGGGGTCTCCACGTAGGCCACGATCCACTCCGCGCCCAGGCCCTCGGCCATGCGCTTGGCCGCCCGGACCAGCCGGATCGAGGACGGGCTCGGGCCGATGCACACCAGCAGGCGCTCGCGCACCGGCCACGTCTGCCGGATCGCGTGCTCGCGCATGTAGTGGCGCATCTCCGCGTCCACGTGCTGCGCGGTCACCCGGAGCGCCAGCTCCCGCAGCGCGATCAGGTTGCCCTTGCGGAAGAAGTTCTCGATCGCCTCGCGGGCCTGCTCCGGGATGTAGATCTTGCCGTCCCGCAGCCGCTGCAGGAGGTCGTCGGGGGGCAGGTCGATCAGCTCGACCTCGTCGGTGTGCTCGAAGATCGAGTCCGGCACCGTCTCGCGCACGACCACGCCGGTGATCTTGGCCACCACGTCGTTCAGGCTGTCGACGTGCTGCACGTTCATGGCCGAGTAGACGTTGATCCCGGCGTCGAGCAGCTCCAGCACGTCTTGCCAGCGCTTGGCGTGGCGCGAGCCGGGGGCGTTGGTGTGGGCCAGCTCGTCGACCAGGATCAGCGCGGGCCGTCGCGCCAGGGCCGCGTCCAGATCGAGCTCCTGTAACCGGGTGCCCCGATACTCCACCGGCCGGCGAGGCAGGATCTCGAGGTCGCGCAGGAGGGCCTCGGTCTCGACGCGGCCGTGGGTCTCGACCCAGCCCACGACCACGTCCACGCCCTGGGCCCGCTGCTCGCGGGCGGCTTCCAGCATCGCGTAGGTCTTGCCGACGCCGGCGGCGGCGCCGAAGAAGATCTTGAGCTTGCCGCGTCCCTGGCGAGTCTCCGCCTCCTTGACGCGGGCCAGCAGCTCGTCCGGATCCGGTCGGCGCTCGGTGGTCATCGGCCAGCCCGGCGCCAGCCTACGACGGAACAATCGCGCGGTTCAACCGGCCTCCGCATGTTCATCGCTCACCCTGCGTACCAGTAGATACCCGCGGGTCATCAAGAAGGCGTCAAGATCTCCGCGTCTTGACGCGGTCTTGACGCGGCGGAGCCCGATCTTGAGGCGCCCTTGGCGCCCGGACGGCTAGATTCGGAGTGGACGTTCGCGAGAAGCGGTCCGCGGACGGCGAGAGGGAGGTCGACGATGGCGGAC
>DATFAJ010000369.1:0-7223 GCA_035254745.1 Candidatus Methylomirabilota bacterium
GGAGGCCTTCGGGCGGCTGCTGGCCGAGGCCGAGCGCGACCTGCGGCTCTGAGCGCCGGCTAGCGCCCCGCCGCGAGCGGGTCGGCGGGATCGAGCGCCGGCGTGAAGCGCAGCCCGATCCGGGAGACGTCCGGGGCGAGCACGTCGTCGCCCGGCGGGACCACGCCGCGCTCGACCCAGCCGACCAGGTCGTCGAACGCGCGCTCCCGGACGGTGCCGTCGAACGCGCAGTGCCCGGCCCAGCGCACCGCGCGCTGCACCAGGAAGTGCGACGTGCCGGCCGCAAGCGTGCGGCGCCGGTAGTCCTGCTCCAGGCGGAACGGGACGCGGAGGTCGGCGGTCTCGTGGATCGTCATCAGGGGCACGCGGATCCGGCCGGTCAGCTCGGCGAACACCGGGTTGCTCTCGCGGGAGCGGGCGCCCGGGGCCGGGACGATGCGGCGGATCCCGCGATTGAGCTCGTCCTCCGTCATCCCCAGGCCGGGGTCGATCCCGTAGCGGACGTGGGCCGTGCTCGCGTGGCGGGCGAACTCCTGTGCCCGATCGGGCCCGGGATCGCGCGAGTTGAGGTTCATGATGTAGCGCGGCCGCATTCCCTCCAGGCGAAGCGGCAGGTCGCCGCCCATCAGGTGCTTGACCACGCTGTCGAAGCGACGGCCGCGATCGGTGTAGGCGCCGGGCGTGCCCACCGTGTCGAGCCAGGGGCCGTTCACCAGCGCGCCGAACGCCTGCCGGTCCGGCGCGTCGAGGAGCCGCACGCCGGACAGATACTCGGCCGCCGCGGTGTAGGCGTAGAGCCAGTCGATCAGCCCGACGCCGTCGACGATCCCGCACTCGATGAGCCCACCTTGGTAGACCTCGGGGTGGAGCTCGAGCGACGCGATGGTGACGTGGCCGCCCATCGACTGCCCGTGGAGGATGGTCCATCTCGGCCGGCCGAACTGCGCGATGAAGCGCGCCCGCAGGGCCATCGTGTCGGCCAGGAACCAGTCCGGCCGGTACCCGCGGCTGCGGTACCCGGACGCGGCCCAGGCGTACCCGCGCGCGGTGAGGTGGCCGGCGAGCGGCGAGCCGCGCACGCTCCCGCGGCCGTCGCCCTCGCCCTCGTAGCCGTGGGCGAACATCACGAGGCCGCCGTTCCACCGGTCGGGCATGCCGATCAGGAAGTCGGCGCCCTCGTGCGTGCCCTCGAGGAGGGAGGTGGCCCGCGCGGACGGGGCCGCGAGCGCCCACGCGGCGAGCGCGAGCGTGAACGCCGCGAGGGCGCGTCCCACTCTCGACCGCGTCTCCGTCATCACGCGCGGCCCGATCAGGCCGCGGTCACCCCGCCGTCGACCGGCAGCGCCGCTCCGGTGATGAACGACGCCTCGTCCGATAGCAGGAAGAGCGCGGCGTTGGCGATCTCCTCGGGCCGTCCGGTGCGCCAGAGCGGCACCGCGCCGGCCGCGCGCCGCCGCACCAGGTCCTCCGGGTCCATCCCCGCGGTCGACTTCTGGTCCGGCCGGGCCACGAAGACGCGCAGCATCGGGGTGTCGATGGGGCCGGGGCACACCGCGTTGACCCGGATCTTCTCGGGGGCCAGGCGCACCGCCAGGCTCTTCACGAAGCCGACCACCCCGAACTTGCACATCGAGTAGACCGGGCTGTACGAGGAGCCCTGCAGCCCGGAGGTGGACGCGGTGAAGAGCAGGCTGCCGCCGCCGCGGGCGCGCAGCTCCGGGATCGCGGCCTCGGTGGTGAGCAGCACGGTGCGCAGGTTGAGATCGATGGCGAGGTCGAAGGCCACCATGTCGATGCCCTCGACCGCGGCGGGCCCGGGATGCCCGACGTGGTTCCACACGAAGTCGAGGCCCTTGAACCGGCTCACGGTGTCCCAGACGATGCGACGCGAGTCCTCGTCCTTCGTGAGATCGGCGACGATGCCGTAGGCGGTGCCGCCCGCGGCGGCGATCTCGCTCACCACGTGCGCGACGCCGGCCGCGTCCACGTCCACCACCGCGACCTGGGCGCCCTCGGCCGCGAAGCGGAGGGCGCCGGCGCGTCCCATGCCGGAGGCGGCGGCGGTCACGATCCCGATCTTACCGGCGAGTCGCATCACGAGTCCTCCTGGGGCTACGGCGCGGGCGGCGCCACCGAGACGCCCTTCGCGCCGGTTTGCTCGATGGCGCGGGCCACGAGTCCGGACTTCTTGACGTCCTCGACGACCGCGCGCAGGTAGCGCAGGCCGGCGTCCTTGCCCCTCGGGACCGCGATGGACTGCTGCACGCCCATGAACCGTCCCTCGACCAGGCGCGATCCGGGCAGCTTCGGCGCGAGGCCGAGCAGGCCCTGGGTCAGGCCGGCGAGGGCCTCGACCTTGCCGGCCTTGAGCAGCTCGAACGCCGCGTCGCCGCCCGCGGTCGAGACGAGCCGGGCATGCTTCAGGTTGCGGCTCAGGTAGAGCTCGTAGTTCGCGCGGGCCGGCGCGGCCACGCGCACCCCGTCGCGATCGACGTCGGCGGCCGCCCGCAGCGGAGACGCGCCGGGCACCAGGTAGGTCGCCTCGATCTCGAGATAGGCGGCGGTGAAGCTCATGAGCTTCTCGCGGGCCGGGTCGGAGCCGAGGAACGCGATGTCCCACACCCCGCTCGGCGCCGCGTCGCCCATGACCGCCACGCTGTCGTACGCGACGATCTCGACCGGGACGCCGAGCCGGGCGCCGATCTCGCGCACCAGGTCGATGGCCACGCCCCGGGACTCGCCGGTCGTCTTGTCCCGGGTGGCGAGGATGAAGTTGCCGTAGTTGATAGCGGCCCGGAGCCGGCCGGTCGGCGCGAGATCGGCGCGGACCGCGGGGGTGATGTCGGCCATGGCGTCGGACGCGATCAGGGCCGGGCCGCCGACCGGGCGAGCACCTGGGCGGCCGCCTTCTCGACCGCGGTGCCCTTGAAGAAATCCGGGTTGACCTCGCCCCAGAAGCGCACCGCGTTGCCGAACATGAAGTCGCGGAAGTCGTCGTCGGTGAGCAGGCCGTGCTCGACCAGCTCGTAGGCCTCGGGGACGACCGCGGCCATGTCCGGCACGTCGAAGTGGCCGATGTCGGAGCTGAAAATCGCGTTGAGGCGGGCCCGCATGGGATTGGCCTTGGTGTTGAACGCCCAGGCGTTGGCGGGGTCGTCGGCCTCGCAGCCGAAATAGAAGCGCGGCACGAAGAGGTCCCGGATGTCCTGCTTCTTCTCGATCCGGCAGCGGAAGTAGTCGTCGACGTCCTCCACCCCGCCGGTCAGGGTCGAGTTCGAGTCGCCCTCGAGCCCCTCGCCGCGGCGCACCGCCTCGACCAGCTCGGGCCGGCCGTACTTCTGCGCCAGCTCGAGCAGCCGCGCCCGGTCGAGCTTGCTCGGATGCGTCGACTGGATGGCCTGCCCGTTGCGCTTCTCCCAGTGGCCGATCAGATCCGCGTAGAGCATGCAGGCCCAGCCGACCCCGCCCTCGAGGAACGCGAAGTTGAGGTCCGGGAAGCGGCGGGTGACGCCGCCGAAGAAGAGCGCCTTGGCCACCGCGTGGCCGGCGGAGGCGAAGTGGCCGATGTGGTTGTAGCAGAAGTTCGACGGCGAGTTGCGCAGCAGGATGGAGCGGGCCCCGTTGTGAAAGGTCGGGGCCAGCCGGAGCTCGCGGCACTTCTGCCACACCGGGTCGTAGTCGTGGGGGCTGTCGAGGCCGACGACGTCGTACCACTCGACCAGGCCCGCCGCGTCGGGGCGCTCCTCGACCAGCGCCGGCACCGGCCGCCGCATCATGCCGCCCACCATGATGACCTTGTAGCCGAGCTGGGTGGCCGCGAACTCGATCTCCTCGATGGCCTCCTCGGGGGTGTACATCGGGATGATCGCGGCCGGGATGACGCGGTCCTCGAGCCCGCGGAACTGGTCGGCCGCGAAGACGTTGTAGGCGCGGCAGATGGCCCGGCGCAGCCGCGTGTCCTGCATGCGGTGGTAGCCGAGCCCCGCGGTCGGGTAGACGACCGAGAAGTCGATGCCGAGGTCGTCGAGGCGCTCGTACATGAGCCGCGGCAGCATGGCGGTCGCGCGGTCGAGGGTGTTCTCGCACGGCGAGGACCAGAACGCCTCCTGCCCGACGCGGCGCCGGGCCCGCTCCGCCACCGTCATCTTGAGGGAGTTGGGCACGCGCTGGCTGGCCAGGGCCAGGCCCTCCGCCGCGGCCTCGCCGCCGATGCGCCGGAACTCCTCGCGCATCACCGGCCCGTACTCCAGCCAGTGCCCGTCGGCGTCGATGACCGGGTGGGTGAGGCGGGCGTGAAGCGTGCGGGCGTCCAGGTGGCCGTTGTGGCTCATGGCGAGGCCTCCAGAGCAAGAGGGGTCGGGGTCGGTCGCTGGGGGGATCGTACTCCAGGCCCGCGGTGGTGCGCTACGCCCGCAGGGCGCGGAGCCGGCGCTGGAGGCGTCCGGCCAGGGTGATCACGATCGCGGTGTCCTGCGGGGTCCACTCCTCGTCGCGGTACATGGCGCCCTTCTGGGTGATCGCGGCGAGATCCTGGAAGGCGGCGCCGGCCTCGACGAGGAAGGCCGCCACCGCCGGGGTCTTCGCGTACGCGACGACCTCGTCCTCCTCCGTGAGGGCGAGCGGGAAGTCGGGCGGGTGGGTGCCGGGTCGGCGGCAGCTCCAGGCCGCCGACTTCGTGGCCGCGCGCGCCACCAGCGCCCGGATCCGGCGGCGCCGGGGCTCGTCGAGGCGGTCGAAGCCGGGATCGGCGAGCGTCGCGATCTCCGCGGCGGCCTCCTCGGCCTCGGCCAGGAACCTCGCGTCCGCCTCGCGCTTGCACCAGGCGATCGGCTCGCCCGCGTCGGCGACGGCGAAGGGAACGCCGGCGGGGTGGGCATCGGCCGCGAGGATCAGCCAGGGCATGGAGGAGCCGGTCAGAAGACGATGACCCCGCGGCCGACCGCGTCGGTGTCGAGGTCCTCGTAGGCCCGGTTGATCTCGGCGAGGGGGTAGCGCCGGGTCACCAGGCCGTCGATGTCGAGCAGGCCGCGGCCGTACCAGTCGGCGATCCGCGGCATGTCCTGGCGGGACCGGGCCGAGCCGTAGTAGCACCCGCGGATGGTCTTCTCCATCCGCGTGATGACGAGCGGCTCGATCACCGCGTCGTCGCCGATCGGGGCGATGCCCACGATCACCGCGGTGCCGCGCTTTCTCAGCATGTCGACCGCCATCCGCGTGGTGGCGCCGCCGCCGAAGGCCTCGAAGGCCCACTGCGCGCCCCCGCCGGTGATGGCCTTCACGCGCTCGACCGCGTTCTCGGTGCGCGCGTTCACGGTGTGGGTCGCGCCGAACTTGCGGGCGAAGTCGAGCGCGGCGGCCTTGACGTCGACCGCCACGATGGTGGTGGCCCCGGCGAGCCGCGCGCCCTGCAGGACGTTGACGCCGACCCCGCCGCAGCCGATCACCGCCACCGAGTCGCCCGGCTGCACGCCCGCGTTGAACAGCGCGGCGCCGACGCCGGTGGTGACGCTGCAGCCGATGAGGGCCATCTGGGGGAAGTCGAGCCCGGCGGGCGCGGGGATGCAGCCGGCCTCGGGCACCACCGCGTGGTCGGCGAAGCACGCGACCTTGCCCATGTGGGTCAGATCCTGGCCCGCGAGGGTGTGCAGCCGGGAGGTGTTGTCGAAGAGCTTGCCGGTGGTGCGCGCGTGCTCGTCGCAGAGGTACGGCCGGCCGGTCTCGCACGAGGGGCAGTGGCCGCAGTTGGGCACGAAGCTCAGGATGACGCGATCGCCCGGCTTGACCAGGGTGACGCCCTCTCCGATCGCGGAGACGGTGCCGGAGCCCTCGTGCCCCAGCACCGCGGGCAGGGCGATGGTCGCCTCGCCCTTCTGGAAGTGGAGGTCGCTGCGGCAGACGCCGGCGGCGCCCACCTTGACGAGGACCTCGCCGCGCCGGGGCGGGTCGAGCTCCACGGTCTCGATCGAGTACGGCTTGTTGACGTCGTGGAGCACGGCGGCGGTGATGCGCATGATCTTCTCCTGGCGCGCCGCGGTCGGCGGCGCGGCAATGCGTTTCAGGTGTCGAGCGCGGTGGCGCGCCGGGCCAGGGCCAGGGCGGGCGCGTCGGGCGCGAGCCCGACCGCCTCGGCCCGGCGGACGAACTGGCTCCACGCCTGCCGCTGCTCCGCGGCCCGGCCGGTGCGGCCGTAGGCCCACGCGAGCGCGGCGAGCGACGGCAGGTGGTTGGGGTTCGGCAGCAGGCGCTCCTGGGCGAGCGCGGTGACCTCGTGCGGGTGGTCGAGGCGCCGGTGCAGCTCGAGGAACACGTCCCGGAAGATGTCCTTCTGCTCGCGGCTGCCGCCGCCCATGGCGTGGATGCGGTCGATCGCGGTCGTCATCCGCGCGACCGCGGTGGTGTCGTCGCCCCGCACCATGGCGAGCTCGCCCTCGAGGAGATCGGCGCCGACGGTGGACCAGTGCCCGCTCGCGCGGCCCTCGGGCAGCCGCCTCAGATAGGCCACCTGCCGCTCGGCCTTCGCGGTCTCGCCGGCGCGGGCGAAGGCCACGCCGATCCAGTGGTGCATCCAGATCGTCAGGGCGTCGGCGTGCTCGAGCAGCCGCTCCGCCTCGGCGGCCAGGTCCCGCCAGACCGCGTCCGGCGTCGAGACGTGGTGCAGGGTCTCGAGGCGCCAGAGCAACTGCACGCGCTCGTAGAGCGGCAGGGCGGGCGTGGTCGAGCCCCAGTAGTCGCGCGTGATGCGCTCGTGGCCCAGGATGGCCTGCGCGTCGGCCAGGTGCCACAGCACGTGGGTGTGGCGCTCGAGGGAGGCGGCGCGCTCGAACGTCTCGATGGCGCGCGGGTAGTCGCCGCGGGCCTGATAGGCGTGCCCCACCGCGTGGTACGTGTAGAGGTTGGTGGGATCGAGCGCGAGCGAGCGGGCGCTCATCGCGAGCCCCTCGTCGTTGTAGCCCGACTGCTCGAGGAAGAAGCCGAGCATGGTCATGAACTGGGGCTCGGCCGGGTCCACGTCGAGGCTCCGGCGGGCGATGGCCATGCCGCCCTCGTAGTCGCCCTGCATGATGCAGTTGAGGCCCACGATGCGCACGATCAGGCGGTCG
Organism: Candidatus Methylomirabilota bacterium; assembly: GCA_035254745.1. GTDB lineage: Bacteria > Methylomirabilota > Methylomirabilia > Rokubacteriales > CSP1-6 > CAMLFJ01. The sequence goes on from DATFAJ010000369.1 coordinate 7,101, forward strand.
AGGGGGTAGCGCTCGGCGGTGCGCTCGAGCAGGTGCTGGGCCTTCGCGCGCTCGCCCTGCTGGAGCGCGTCGACCACCTCCACGTGCGCGCGCTCGCGCTCGTCGTGTACCCGGTCGGCCAGG
>DATFAJ010000370.1:0-2960 GCA_035254745.1 Candidatus Methylomirabilota bacterium
GTGACCGCGCGGTCGAACGCCGCCCCCTGCGGCGCGTACTGGCGCCCGCGCAGGTAGTCGAACGTGGTCTGGTCCGGGTTGACGTAGCCGAAGCGTGCGCCGCCCTCGATCGACATGTTGCAGAGGGTGAGCCGCTCCTCCATGGTCATGCGGTCGACCACGGGGCCCGCGTACTCGTAGGCGTAGCCCACGCCTCCGTTGACCCCGAGCGTCCGGATGATCGCGAGGATCACGTCCTTGGCGTAGACGCCCCTGGCGAGCGCGCCGTCGACGCGCACCTGGCGCAGCTTGGGCCGGGCCATGGCCAGGCACTGGGTGGCCAGCACGTCGCGTACCTGGCTCGTGCCGATGCCGAAGGCGATGGCCCCGACCGCGCCGTGGGTCGCGGTGTGGCTGTCCCCGCACGCGATGGTCATGCCGGGCTGGGTCAGGCCGAGCTCGGGGCCGATCACGTGCACGATCCCCTGCTTGCCGCTGTCGAGCCCGAAGAACGGCACCCCGCTCTGCTGCGCGTTGCGGGTGAGGTGGACCGTCATCTCCTCCGCGACCTCGTCGGCGAACGGTCGCTGCTGCGCGGTGGTCGGGATGATGTGGTCGAGGGTCGCGAAGGTCCGTGCCGGCATCCGCACCGGCACCTTGAGCTCGCGCAGCGCCTGGAACGCCTGGGGCGAGGTGACCTCGTGGATCAGGTGGAGGCCGATCAGGAGCTGGGTCTGCCCCGAGGGCAGCGTCCGGACCGTGTGCGCCTCCCACACCTTGTCGAGCAGTGATGACGGCATTGGCATCTCCTCCGTGGCCGCCGAGTGTGCCGCGACCAGACCGTTAAGTATAGTGAAATATTCTTCCCGATCACGTAAGCTTCGCTAATGATCGACGCGGCGCTCCTCCCCGCCCTGCTGAGCCTGCTCGCCGTCGCGCGCAGCGGGTCGGTGGGCGCGGCGGCGCGCCTGCACCACCGCACCTCCTCGGCGATCAGCCAGCAGATCCGCAAGCTCGAGCGCCACCTGGACGTGAAGCTCCTCGAGCGGGCCGGCCGGGGCGTGCGGCTGACCGCGGCCGGCGAGGCGGCGCTGCCCGGCATCCTCCAGCTCGGCACCGAGACCGAGGCGCTCTTCGCCCAGCTCGCCGAGCTCTCCGGCCGTCCGCCGGCCACCCTGCGAATCGCGGTCAGCGACTACCTCGGCCGGGCTCTGCTGGTCCCGGTGCTCCACGAGCTGATCGCCGAGCAGCCCCGGCTGCGCTTCGAGATCGCCACCACCCACTCGCGCGAGAGCGTGCGCCTGGTGGGCCAAGGCGAGGTGGACTGCGCGGTGGTCACCGGCCAGGAGGCCCCGCGCGGGATCGAGGCGGCGCGCCTCTTCGACCAGGCCTTCGTCTGGGTCGGGCCGCGCCGGGCGCGGGGCCGGACGCCGCTCGTCGATCGGCTGGCCCGTGAGCCACTGCTCCGCCTGGGCGCGGGCAGCCAGGGCCGCCGGCTCCTGGAGGATTTCCTCGCGCGCGAGCGGATCCAGCCGGTGTCGACCATCGACGTGCCGAGCGTGTCGCTGCTGCTCGCCTACGTCTCGGGCGGTCTCGGCGTGGGGCTCGCCCCCGCCCTGGCGCTCGCCGAGGGCGGATCCGCGGGAGGGCGCGGGCGCCGCGACTACGAGTGGGCGCGGGCCGCGGTGCCCGCGCTCTCCGTCACGCTGGTGCACCGCCCCGGATTCCAGCGGGGCGCCGCGGCCAGACACTTCGCGACGCGGCTCGGCGCCGAGGGGCGGCGCGCGGGGGCGCGCCTGCGCCGCATGGGGCTCGGCTAGGCGAGCAGCCCGGGCAGCGCGGCGGCCTGGAAGCCCGGGAAGAGCGGCCCGGCGGGCGCGCCCAGGTGGCGCACCGCGACCTCGGTGAAGAGGCCGCGGAAGTCGGTGGTCACGGCCAGGTCGCGGCCCTCGAAGAGCTGCTCGCGCCGGAGTCCGGGCCAGCGCCCGTAGACCCGGCCCCCCTTCACCCCGCCCCCGAGCGCGAGCATCGCGGTGGCGTGGCCGTGATCGGTGCCGCGGTTGCCGTTCTCGCGCACCGTCCGGCCGAACTCCGACATCGTGAGCACCACCACGTCGCTCATGCGGGCGCCCAGGTCGCGATCGAGCGCGGCGAGCCCCTCCCCGAACTCGCGCAGCCGCGCCGCGAGCTGACCGCGCTCGTTGCCCTGCCCCGCGTGGGTGTCCCAGCCGCCCACGTCCGCGAAGCCCACCTCGAGGCCTACGTCGGCGCGAACGAGCTGGGCAATCTGCCGGAGGCTGTCGCCGAAGCGGCCGCGCGGGTACACCGCGCCGTTGGCGGGCGACAGACGCTGGGGCGCGGCGGCCTTCAGCATCTTGACCGCCTCGAAGGTCTCGCGCCCGGTGCCGTAGAGGAGGTCGCGCACCCCCTTCTCGTAGAGCGACTCGAAGCCCTGCCGCGCGCCGGGGCGGCCCGCCATGGCGGCGACCCCGCCGTCCTTCACGTCGAAGTCGGCCACGCTGCTCATCGCGACCGCGCCCACGTCGCCCCGCAGGATGCGCGGCAGCGCGGCTCCGAGCGAGACGGCCCGGAAGGGTGAGGCGGGCTCCGGGGCCGGCATCGCGGCGAGCCCGCGCGCGAGCCACCCGTCCGGCGTGCTCTTCACGCCGGGCGTCCCCGACTCCATGTAGTCCTGGGCGTCGAAGTGCGACCGAGTGGTGTCGGGCGAGCCGCACGCGTGGACCACCGCGAGGCGGCGGTCGTCCCACAGGGGCTTGAGTGGCGCCAGCGACGGGTGCAGGCCGAAGAAGCCGTCGAGATCGACGGTGGTGTCCGCCGCACCGCGGGCCGGCCGCGCGATCGCGATGCTGCCGCGCGCGCCGTAGTAGTCGGGATCGCCGTGCGGCACGATCATGCTGAGGCCGTCCACCGCGCCGCGCTGGAAGATCGCGATGAGGACCTTGGGCCGCCCCGCGCGCTCC
>DATFAJ010000371.1:0-9361 GCA_035254745.1 Candidatus Methylomirabilota bacterium
GGCCGCATCATCAACATCACCGGCGAGCCGGTGGACAAGATGGGTCCCGTGAAGAGCACGAAGACCTACCCGATCCACCGTCCCGCGCCCGCGTTCGATCAGCAGTCCACCAAGGTCGAGATGTTCGAGACCGGCATCAAGGTCGTGGACCTGCTCGAGCCCTACACCCGCGGCGGCAAGACCGGCCTGTTCGGGGGCGCCGGGGTGGGCAAGACCGTGCTCATCCAGGAGCTGATCAACAACATCGCCAAGCAGCACGGCGGCATCTCGGTGTTCGCCGGGGTGGGGGAGCGGACCCGCGAGGGCAACGACCTCTACCACGAGATGAAGGAGTCGGGCGTCATCGAGAAGACCGCGCTGATCTTCGGGCAGATGACCGAGCCGCCCGGATCGCGTCTGCGGGTGGCGCTGACCGGGGTGACCGCCGCCGAGTACTTCCGCGACGAGGAAGGCCAGGACGTGCTGCTGTTCATCGACAACATCTTCCGCTTCACCCAGGCCGGCTCGGAGGTGTCCGCGCTGCTCGGGCGGATGCCCTCCGCGGTCGGCTACCAGCCGACCCTCGGCACCGAGATGGGCGCGCTGCAGGAGCGGATCACTTCGACCAAGAAGGGCTCGATCACGTCGGTGCAAGCGATCTACGTGCCCGCCGACGACATCACCGACCCCGCGCCGGCCACCGCGTTCGCGCACCTCGACGCCACCACCGTGCTCTCGCGCCAGCTCACCGAGCTGGGCATCTACCCCGCGGTCGATCCGCTCGCGTCGACGTCGCGCATCCTCGACCCGATCATCCTGGGCCAGGAGCACTATTCGACCGCGCGCGCGGTTCAATCGATCCTGCAGCGGTACAAGGACCTGCAGGACATCATCGCGATCCTCGGCATGGAAGAGCTCTCCGACGAGGACAAGCTGATCGTGGCCCGCGCCCGCAAGCTGCAGCGCTTCCTCTCGCAGCCCTTCTTCGTGGCCGAGGTGTTCACCGGCCAGCCCGGGCGCTACGTCAAGCTCGCCGACACGATCAAGGGCTTCAAGGAGATCGTGGAGGGCAAGCACGACGAGCTGCCCGAGCAGGCCTTCTACATGGTGGGCGGCATCGAGGAGGCACAGGAGAAGGCGGCCAAGATGCGCGAGGCGAAGTAGTGCTGCTGGAGCTCGCCACGCCCACGCGCCAGCTCGTCTCCGAGGAAGTCGACGAGGTGGTGGCTCCCGGATCCGAAGGCTACTTCGGGGTTCTACCCGGCCACGCCGCGTTCCTGGCCACGCTGAGCAGCGGAGAGGTGGTGTACCGCCGGGGGCGCGACGAGGTGCATCTCGCCGTGCACGGCGGCTTCGCCGAGGTCACGCCCGAGCGCGTGATCATCCTGGCCGAGACCGCGGAGCGTCCCGACGAGATCGACCGGGCGCGGGCGGAGCGGGCGCGGCAGCGCGCCGAGCAGCGCATGGCCGGGCGCGATCCGGACGGCGAGGGCGAGATCGACTACGACGCGGCGCTCGCCGCTTACCAGCGGGCCCTCACGCGTCTGCTCGTCGTCGCCATCGGGGGCGGCTAGAGCGCCTGCCTCTTCCGCCGGGCGGCGCGAGCCGCGCGCTGCCCAGCCCGGCGGGCATTCCGGGAGCGCGTCGACTCCAAGCGGCTGATTCGCCGCACCTTCGTCGGTGGCATGTCTCTCGCACTGAGGGGGGACATGATGACCCTCCTGATCGCCGACGATGAGCCCGCGATTCTCGATCTGGTCCGCTTCACGCTCGAAGATCCGCAGGTGCGGATCGTGGAGGCCTCCGACGGCGCCACCGCGCTCGAGCTCGCCCGGCAGCTGGGGCCGGACGTGGCCCTGCTCGACGTCAAGATGCCACGCCTCAGCGGCCTCGACGTGTGCCGGCGCCTGCGGGAGCTCCCGGAGTGCGCGCATACCCGCGTCGTCCTCCTCACCGCGGCGGCGCAGGCCGAGGACCGCCGCCGGGGCCTCGCGGCAGGGGCCGACCACTACCTGACCAAGCCGTTCTCGCCGCTGGCCCTCCTGACACTCGTCCGATCCCTCATGCCGGAGGTGTCGATATGGCCGGCAGTGTAGGGCTCTCGCAGGCGCTGTCCTACGCGCGGGATCTCAAGTCGCTGTACGAGACCTCGCGCGCGCGGGAGCGGGAGCTCGAGCGAGCGCAGGAGCGACTGCGACACGCCTACGCGCAATCGCGCCAGTACGCGGTCGACCTGCGCAAGACGTACCGCCGGCTCCAGCACGCCATCTTCCAGAGCCTGCTCGGCCTGGCCAACGCGCTCGAGGCCAAGGACCCCTATACCCGCGGCCATTCCGAGCGGGTGGCCACGCTGGCGCGCCGGGTCGCGCTCGCGGCCGGGGTCTCGCCCTCGGGGGCCGACACCATCGCGCAGGCCGGGCTGCTCCACGATCTCGGCAAGATCGGCATTCCCGAGCAGGTGCTGCGCAAGCCCGGCCCGCTCGATGCGGAGGAGTGGGCGGTGATGCGGCGGCACCCCATCGTCGGCGCGCAGATCGTGGCCCCCCTCGAGTTCTTCGCCGATGGCGCGATCATCGTGCGGCACCATCACGAGCGCCACGACGGCAGCGGCTACCCGGACGGGCTCCGCGGCGAGCTGATCCCCCTGGGCTCGCGTATCGTGGCGGTCGCCGACGTCTACGACGCGCTCACGTCGGACCGGCCGTATCGTCCGCGGCTCTCGCGGGACGAGACGGTGCGGCGGCTCGAGGCGGAGGCCGGACGCACCCTCGACGCGCACCTGACCACGCTGTGCATCCAGGTCACGGCTGATGCGGTTGCTGAGCGCACCGTTTGACCGGGCGGCGGTCTCACCGCGCTTCCCGATGCGAGCCCTCGGGCGGACCGGCGCCGCGGTGACACTGGTTGTGGCGGTGGGAGCGGCCGCGGAGCTGCTCGGAGTCGTGCCGGTCGGAGTCGGCCACGCGCTGGCGATGGGCGCGGTGCACGCGGGGCTGATCGGTCTCGGCTGGGTGCTGGCCACGGATGGCGCGCCGGGCTGGGCGGGGCCCGTCACGAGGCTGGGGGCGGCCACGACGCTCGCGGCGGTGGCGGCCCGCCTCGCCCCTTGGGGCCCGGTCGCGTTCGGATTGATTCCGCTGCTCCTGCTGATCGAGGCCCATCGGGTGCCGGCCTTGCGCGCGCTCGGTATCGGGGGCTGCCGTCCGAAACATGCGATGGCCGGGCTGACCGCCGGAGCGTTCCTCGGGGCGCACGTGTTGATCACGGCGTCACTCACGTTCGGCCATCGCGTGCACGTCGGCAGCCTCGCCGCCTATGCGGGCGCGCTCGGCTATGACATCGGCGCGAACGTTCTCTCCGCGGAGTGGCTGTTTCGCGGCGCGGTCTTCACGTGGGGTTGGCGCCGGTTCACGTTCTGGCCCGCGGCCCTCGTCAGCACCGCGCTCGCCCTGCTGCGGTACCTGCTCGATCCGGCGCTCCCGCATGTGGCGGAGGCTCGAGTCGGGGCGATCTTCTACCTGGGCTTGGTCGGATTGGTCGCGTGCGCGCTCCGGGCCTGGAGCGGGAGCCTGCTGCCGGGCTACCTGGCCGGGCTGGTCTTCTTCGCCGCCTACCGGACCCTCGCACCATGATCACGCCGTCGCTCGCGCTGGTGGCGGCCCTGGCCGGGATCATGGCCCTCACGGGCGAAGGCGCGGACTCGGTCCTGAGGCATCTCTATCTCGTGCCCACGGTGTGGGTGGCGCTCCGGCGAGGGATCGTGGCGGGAGGCCTGGTCGGCGCGCTGGCCGGTCTGGTCCATGCGCCGATCGTTCTGCCGGCGGTCGAGCGCGATGGACTCACCTCGCAGACGCTCGATGGATTCCTCTCCCTCGGCCTGCCGGTCTTGACCGGGCTGCTCGTCGGATATCTGGCCGACGGTGCGCGGGCTCGTGCCGCCCGCCTGAGCGCCGTCCTGGCCATTCAGCGCCGGCTGGCGGAGCCGGGCCCGCTCCAGGCCGCGCTGGTCGGCGTCGCCCAGGAGCTGCGGCTCACGCTCGGGGCGCGGCGCGTCGCGCTGCTGGTCGGGCGCGACGTGCAGACGGCCATCCTGGCCTCGGTGCCCGTGGGCACGCGGGTCGATCCGGGCTCGGCGGGTGCGGTCACTCTCGCGACCGGCACGCCGGTGACGAGCCGCGACCTGAGGGCCGATCCTCGCGTTCGGAGCAACGGGCCGCCCGAGTCGACGCCCCTCCGAGCGCTCGCCCTGCCACTCGCCTCCGGGGCAGGGGTGATCGGGGTGATGGCGGTGGAATGGGCCGGCGAGCTGTCGCGCAACACCCGCGCAGCCGCGGAGGAGCTGGCGGTGCACGTCGGGCTGGCGGTGGAGAACGCGCGGCTCACCCTGCGTCAGCAGCGCTTCGCCGAGGAGCTCGCGGAGAAGGTGGAGGCCGCGACCACGCGGCTGCGCGAGCTGGACCAGGCCAAGACCGAGTTCCTCTCGGTGGTCTCGCACGAGCTGCGGACGCCGCTGACCGCGCTCCAGGGGTTCAGCGAGCTTTTGCTCCGCTCGACGCTTCCGCCCGAGAAGGCCCACCGCTGTCTCGTCTACCTGCACACCGAGGCGTGCACTCTCGGGCGCATCGTCGGCGAGCTGCTCGATCTCTCGCGCATCGAGGCGGGCCGTCCACTCGACCTGCATCCGGAGCCGGTCGACCTCGACGCGCTGCTCGAGCGCAACGTCGAGCTCTTCGCTACCGAGCATCGACAGCATCGGTTCGAGTGGACGCGAACCGCGCCCGGCCTCGCGCTGCACGCCGACCCGGACGCGCTCGATCGGATGATGAAGAACCTGCTGTCCAACGCGGTGAAGTACTCCCCGCGCGGCGGTCGCGTGATCGTATCCGCGAGCCCGGCGCCGGACCGGCCGGGCATGGTGGAGGTCGCGGTCGAGGACGACGGGGTCGGGATCCCCGCCGAGCAGCTGCCCCGGATCTTCGACAAGTACGTGCGCGTTGCCCATCCCGAGACCACCGCGGCCCGGGGTCTCGGGCTCGGCCTGAGCCTGGTGAAGGCTCTCGCCGAGGCCCACGGCGGACGGGTGGAGGTCGACAGTCTCCCCGGGAAAGGCTCTCGATTCCGCCTGCTTCTGCCGGAGGTGGATGGCCACTTTTGACCTATTTTCCGTATAGTTGTGCTTGACACCCCGGTTCACGGCCGTGTAACCTGTCACTTCGGGCATGGCACGACGGGACGAGGTGGCGGGTCGGATGGCCGAGGCCGTGGTCAAGCGGCTGGTCGGGCGTAAGCTCGCCGACGTCCGGGACGAGACGCGGGCGCGCGAGGTCGTGCGTCGCATCCTGCTCGAGAACTTCCAGGCCGAGGAGAAGATCGACGCCGACGCCCGCACCCTCCTGATGGACAATGCCAAGCTGATCCGCGACTCGGCCTCCGACTACAAGCGGCTCTTCACGCTGGTGAAGGCCAAGCTCGCCAAGGAGCGGGGGTTCACGCTGTGACCCGCATGAGCCGCGAGCGCATGTTCGCGCTGGCCGACCGCATCGTGGCCGACCTGACCGCCACCGAGAGCGTGGCGATCAAGGCCGCCGACGACAAGGCGCAAGGCCAGCTCCGTACCGAGGTCTTCCGGGTGCTGGAGGACGAGTCCAAGCTCGAGGAGTCGATCGACCAGGAGGTCCGCCGCGCGCTCAGCACGTATTCGCGCCCGGCGCCCGAGGGCAGCGCAGAGTGGGAGCTCCTCTACCAGAAGACGCGTGACGAGGTCTACCGGCGGAGGTTCCGGCTGTGAAGCGTCTGGTCGTGGGGATCAGCGGCGCCTCCGGCGCGATCTACGGCATCCGCTTCCTCGAGCTGCTGCGCGGTATCCCTGACGTCGAGGCGCACCTGATCGTCTCCGACGCGGGCCGCCGCACCATCGTCGAGGAGACCGACTACGCGGTGGAGGCGGTGGAGGCGCTGGCTCCGCGTCGCTACCGCAACCGTGACATCGGGGCGGCGGTGGCGTCGGGGTCGTTCAAGACCGACGGCATGGTGATCGTGCCGTGCAGCATCAAGTCCGCCGCTGCGGTCGCGCACTGTGCCGCCGACACCCTGATCGCCCGCGCGGCCGACGTGACCCTCAAGGAAGGCCGGCCTCTGGTGCTGGTCGTGCGGGAGACACCGCTCCATCTGGGCCATCTCCGCGTGCTGACCGCGCTCGCCGAGATGGGGGCGGTGATCCTGCCGCCGATGCCGGCGTTCTACAACCGCCCCAAGCAGATCGACGATCTGGTGACCCACACGCTGGCCCGGGTGCTCGATCGGCTCGGCCTGCCGCACACGCTCACGCCGGAATGGCAGGGCACCACACCGCGCGTGCCGCCGCCCAGCGCGTGACGTCCTCCGGCCCGCCGGCCGTGGCCAGCGCCCTCGACGTCTCGATCGTGGTGCCGGTGTACAACGAAGAGGAAAACCTCCCGCTCCTGTGGCCGGAGATCCGCGAGGTGCTCGAGCCGACCGGCCTGCGATACGAGGTGATCTTCGTGGACGACGGCAGCCGCGACCGGAGCGCGGAGATCGTCCGCGGCTTCCGCGAGCAGGATTCGCGCGTTCGGCTGGTGCGACTGAAGGCCAACGCGGGAGAGACCGCCGCGACCGACGCGGGAATCAAGTCGGTCCGCGGCCGGTACGTGGTGGTGATGGACGCGGATCTCCAGAACGATCCCCACGACATCCCGGGCATGCTCGCGCACCTGGACCGGTGGGACGCGGTGACCGGGTGGCGCGTGAATCGGGCCGCGGGCGACTCCTGGGTGCGACGCCTCTCCTCCCGGATCGCCAACCGCGTGCGCAACCGCCTGAGCGACGAGACGATCCAGGACAGCGGGTGTACCTTCCGGGCGTTCCGCCGCGAGTGTCTACGCGACCTGGCCCTCTACAAGGGCTTCCACCGGTTCATCCCGACATTGCTCAAGATGCGGGGCTTCCGGGTCCTGGAAGTGCCCGTGAATCACCGACCGCGCCGCTTCGGCGTGTCCAAGTACGGCATCGGCAACCGGGCGGTGCGCGCCTTCGTTGATCTGCTGGTGGTCCGTTGGATGAAGGACCGGCTGCTGCGCTACGAGATCGCCGAGGACCTGGGTGGCGAGGGCGGGGACTCGCGGTGAGGGTCCTGCTGATCGGGCTGGGCCGCTGGGGCGAGAAGCACCTGCGCGTGCTCGGAGAGCTCGGGGTCGAGCTGTGGGTCGCCGACTTCTCGGCCGAGCGCCGCGCGTTCGCGGTGAAGGCCGGCGTGGTTCCGGCGCGCGCGGTGGAAGACTTCCGGCATGCGCTGCCCCACGTCGACGCGGTCGACATCGTCACGCCCGCCGACAACCATCTGGATCTGGCCGGGGAGTGCCTGCGCGCGGGCCGCGACTGCTTCGTCGAGAAGCCGCTGACCCTCACGGCGGACGAAGGGCGCCGCCTCGCCTCCGTCGTGGCAGAGACCGGACGCGTGCTCCAGGTGGGTCACATCTTCCGGTTCCACCCGGTGACCTCCGCGCTGCGCGAGCGCCTCGCCGCGGGCACGCTCGGCCGCGTGCGCTACTGCACCGGGCGCTTCGCCGGCTTCAAGCGCCCTCGCACCGACGTGGGCGTGACCCAGACCGACGCCATCCACTACTTCGATCTCTTCGCCCATCTGCTCGAGCGCGAGGCGACCGCGGTCACCGCGACGCTGCGCGACTACCTGGGTCGGGGCCTGGACGACTGCTCGTTCACCACCGTGGAGTACGGAGACGTCCCCGCCTTCGTCGAGGCGGGCTACTTCGCGCCCGGCACTTATCGGGACTGTGTGATTGTCGGCGAGCACGCCACGGTCGACGCCGACTTCGGAACCTCGGAAGTGCGCCTGCTCGCCAACCGCCACGTGGAGACCGCGACGGGCTGGCAGGCGCCGGAGGGTGCCGTGGAGAGCTTCAAGGCCACGGGCCCCGAGCCGCTGCGACGCGAGATCGAGCTATTCCTCGACGCGGCGGCCCGGCGCGGCCGTCCCGCGGTCGACGTCCACGCGGGACTGGCCGCGATGCGCACCGTCGAGGCGGCGCAGCGGTCGTCTGCGCTCGGCCGTCGCGTCACCCTCGCCGAGCTCGCGTAGCCCGGGACTCGCGGCCCCGCCGCGGACGGGCTCGGGTACACTCGGATCGTGGACGCTTACCGGAAGGACTCTACTGGTGCCGAAGGGGGGACTCGAACCCCCACACCCTTGCGGGCACATGACCCTGAATCATGCGCGTCTGCCAATTCCGCCACTTCGGCCCGGGGCAAGGACTTCATCTTACGGACCGCGACCATGAAGTCAAGGGGCCGAGCGGGCCGGGGGCGCTGAGCGAGCCATGGCCGACGAGAAGGTGATCTCCACCAACCGGAAGGCCTTCCACGACTATTCCATCCTCGAGACCTACGAGGCCGGAGTCGTGCTGAAGGGGACCGAGGTCAAGTCGCTCCGGGAGGCGCAGGTCAACTTCAAGGACTGCTACGCGACCATCGACAACAACGAGGCCTGGCTGATCGGCTGCTACATCAGCCCCTACCACCACGGTACCGACGCCAATCACGATCCGGAGCGTCGGCGCAAGCTCCTGCTCCACAAGCGGGAGATCTCGCGGCTCCTGGGCAAGATCGCCGAGCGTGGGTTGACCCTGATCCCCCTTCGTCTATACTTCAAGGAAGGGCGAGTGAAGGTCGAGCTCGGCCTGGCCCGCGGCAAGAAGCTCCACGACAAGCGCGCGACCCTCCGGGAGCGCGAGAGCCGGCGGGAGATGGAGAAGGAAACACGCGCCCGGCAACGGGCGTAGAAGGGGGCGACTGGTTTCGACGGGGATCAGTGACGCACAGGTGGCATCACGAGGTGCTCTCTCCTCGTAAAACTGGGGGCACGGTTATAGCTGCCGACACTCAGCTAGCTCTGGCGGCCTAACACCCGCTAGCGTTCTCCGGATCGGGTCAACGGGGTCCGGGTCAGAACGTCATATACCGGTGACTGGCTCCGATCCCCGCTCCGGGGTGAGGGGCGAGAACTACAGGAGCTGGCTGATCGGTGACCCGGCCGGTTGGGGGGCCGAGAGGCGAGACGCACGAGATAACCGGCTAATGATGTAGATGCCTGTTGCCGAGGGTTTCCGGACGTGGGTTCGATGCCCACCGCCTCCACCATGTGACGCCGCCCGCTGGTCGCGATCCCGACCGGCGGGCGGTGCTGTGTTCACTCCTGGTGACAGGCCATGCAGGCGAACGCCGAGCGGACCATGAGTGTCGGGGCGTCCGGCGCCGGCTCGGCGCTTCGTGGCCCACGTTCATCACCGCTCGGGAATCTTCGGCCTGTTCTCCCACAGCGGCTCGAACCTGCTCGAGGTCGGGCTCC
>DATFAJ010000372.1:0-4462 GCA_035254745.1 Candidatus Methylomirabilota bacterium
GGAGCCAGACGTGAGTCCCACCGCCAACTGGAAGCTCCTCGGCCGCAGCGCCGCGATCCGATCGATCCGCGATGAACTGGAGCGCGTGGTGCCGCGCCTGGCGCTCGGACGGCGGGTGCCGCCGATCCTCCTGCAGGGCGAGACCGGCACCGGCAAGGGCCTGCTCGCCCGCACCATCCACGAGGCCAGCCCGCGGGCGGGCGGCCCCTTCGTCGACCTGAACTGCGCGGCCATCCCCGCGACCCTGATCGAGGCCGAGCTGTTCGGCTCCGAGCGGGGTGCGTTCACCGACGCGCGGCAGTTGCGGACCGGGCTGGTGCAGGCGGCGCACACCGGGACGCTCTTCCTGGACGAGGTCGGGCTGCTCCCCGAGGGGCTGCAGGCCAAGCTGCTGACCGTGCTCGAGTCGCGCGAGGTGCGGCCGCTGGGGGGCACGCGGGCCCGCCCGGTCGATGTCCTGATCGTCGCGGCGTCGAACCGCGATCTTCGCGACGCGGTGCGCGAGCGGCGGTTCCGCGAGGACCTCTACCATCGGCTCGCGGTGCTCGTCTTCTCGATGCCGCCCCTGCGGGAGCGTGGCGACGACGTCCTCGAGCTGGCGGACGCGTTCCTCGCGCGCGCCTGCGCGGATCACGCGCTTCCCCCCAAGCGGCTCGCGGCCGACGCGAGGACCGCCATCGCCGGTTACCAGTGGCCCGGCAACGTGCGCGAGCTGGCGAACCTGATGGATCGGATGGCGCTCCTGACCGAGGGGGAGGTCATCGCCGCCGCCGACCTCGACCTGCAGACCGGACCCGGGCCGGACGCCCCCTTGAGGGCATCGGTCGACCGCTTCACTCGAGAGCGGATGGAGTGGGCGCTGAGGGACAGCCACGGCAACATCTCCGCGGCGGCGGACCGGCTCGGGGTCGCCCGCTCCACGTTCCGGTACCAGCTCGAGCGGCTCGGCCTGGCTCCGGACCGCGACGGCCGCTCGAAGCCGCGCGTCGCTCCGCCGCCCCCGCTCGCCGAGCGCATCCTGGCGCCGCCCGGGACGGTCGCGGCCGAGCGCAAGCAGGTCACGGTGCTCTTCGCCGATCTCAAGGACGTGCTCGAGCGCCTGGCCGGCCACGACCCCGAGGCCACCCGGAAGCTGATCGATCCGATTCTCGAGCGGATGATCGAGGTGGTCCGTCGGCACGGCGGCACCGTCAACCAGGTCCGCGGCGACGGGATCATGGCCCTGTTCGGCGCGCCGCTGGCGCTCGAGGACCACGCGGTGCGCGCGTGCTACGCCGCGCTGGCGATGCACGAGGCGGTCGGGACCCACGACGGCGACCTGCGCCACCGCCTCGGCCGCGGCGTCCAGGTGAGGGTGGGGGTGCACTCCGGTGACGTGGTGCTGCGCTCCATCGGCGGCGAGGCCCGGCTGGACTACGGCGCGGTCCCGGAGACCACCCAGGTGGCGGCCGAGATGGAGCAGGCCGCCGGGCCCGGGACCAGCCGGATCAGCGCCGCGACCCGGCAGCTGGCCGATGGCTTCGTCGAGGTGGAGTCGACCGCCCCGTCTCCGGGCTTCGAGCTGCGCGCGCCGAGCGGAGCGCGCTCGCGGCTGGCCGCCTCCATCACGCGCGGCCTGACCCACTTCGTCGGACGCGACGCGGAGACGATGCAGATCCGCGCGGCGCTCGATTGCGCCCGCGACCGCCGCGGTCAGCTGGTGGCGCTGGTGGGCGAGCCGGGCGTCGGCAAGTCCCGGCTCACGTGGGAGGTCACGCGCGCCGCCCGGAGCGAGGGCTGGCTGGTGCTCCAGACCGGCTCGACCTCCACCAGCACCGCGCCCCCGTACCTGCCGCTCGCCGACCTGCTGCGCGAGTACTTCGAGATCGAGCCGGGGGCCGAGCCCGAGCGCATCCGCGAGCGGGTCGCCGGCAAGCTCGGAGAGCTCGACGAGGGCCTGCGGCCGCTGTCCGCGCCGCTGCTCGCGATCCTCGACGTGCCGGGGAACGATGCCGAGTGGGAGCGGCTGGACGGGCGGGAGCGCCGCCGCCGCATGCTCGACGGGGCCCGCCTGCTGATCCTCGCGGCGAGCCGGGCCGCGCCGGTGCTGGTGGTCGTCGACGACCTGCAGTGGATCGACTCCGAGACGCACGCGTTCCTCGACCTGCTGGTCGAGAGCCTGCCCGCCGCGCGGGTGCTGCTCCTCGTGAACTACCGGCCCGAGGGCGAGCACGGCTGGAGCGGCAAGAGCTACTACACGCAGATCCGGATCGACCCGCTCCCCGCCGCCGGCGCCGGCGAGCTGCTGGATGCGCTCCTCGGCCCCGAGCCCGCCCTCGCCGGACTGAAGCGGCTGCTCGTCGAGCGCACCGCGGGGAACCCGTTCTTCCTCGAGGAGAGCGTGTGGGCCCTGGTCGAGACCCGCGCGCTCGTCGGCGAGCGCGGAGCCTATCGCCTGCTCACGCCCCTCGTAAACGTCGAGGTGCCCGCCACCGTCCAGGCCGTGCTCGCCGCGCGGATCGATCGACTGCCCCCGCAGGGGAAGGGGCTCCTCCACGCCGCCTCCGCCATCGGCATGGACGTGCCGCTCGCGCTGCTCCAGTCGATCGCCGACCTCCCGGACGAGTCGGTGCGCCGCGGGCTCGAGCACCTCCTGGCCGGCGAGTTCCTCTACGAGACGGGGCTCTGGCCGAACCTCGAGTACACCTTCAAGCACGCGCTCACCCACGACGTGGCGTACGGCAGCCTGCTCCCCGAGCACCGCCGGGCGCTGCACGCGCGCATCGTGGAGGCGATCGAGCGCCTCAACCCGGGACGGCTCGACGAGCACATCGACCGGCTGGCCCATCACGCGCTGCGGGGCGAGGTCTGGGACCGCGCGGTCGACTTTCTCGGACGCGCGGCCGAGGCGGTGACGCGGGTCGCGTACGCCGACGCGGCGGCCTACTACGAGCGCGCGCTGGCCGCGCTGCGCCGGCTCCCGGAGGACCTCGGGCGCCGGGAACAGGCCGCCGATCTGCATTTCGAGCTGGCGCGGTGCCTCTACTCGACGGGGCACTTCGATCGAGCCACCGCCGCGTACCGGGATGCCGAGCGAGTGGCGGCGGCCCTCGGCGACGACGATCGCGTGGCGCGCGTCTGCACCGGGCTCGCGTACCTGCTCGGGTCCGAGGCCGACCATCACGGGGCGATCGAGGCCGGCGAGCGGGCGCTGGTCCTGGCCAAGCGGGTCGCCGATCTCGAGCTGCAGACCTGGACCAGCGTCGGCCTGGCCCGCGAGCACTTCGCGGTCGGCGACTACCGACGGGGCGTCGAGCGGGCCCGGGCCGCCCTGGACGCGTCGATGCTGCCGACCACCACCCGGTTCAGGAACCTGCCCACCCCGGTGGGCACCCGCACGTGGCTCGCCCTGTGCCTCGCCTCGACCGGGCAGTTCGTCGAGGCGCTGACGTGGGCCGAGGCGGCCCTGGCGCTCGCGGACCGGGCCGAGAGCTTCCTCGCACAGGTGTGGGCGAGCTACACCCTCGGCCGGATCCACTACGTGCGGGGCCACTTCGGGCCCGCGCTCACGGCGCTGGAGCGCGCGGCGGCGCTGCTGGAGCGGGGGGCATTCCCCATCTACGCGCCGCGAGTGCTCGCGTCCCTGGGCGCGGTCTACGCGGTCGGGGGCAGGGCGAAGGACGGCCTCGCCCTCCTGGAGCGCGCGGCCGCCGAGGGAGAGGCGGGCCGCATCCTCTTCGATCACGCCATGGTGCTCACCCAGCTCGGCGAGGCCCACCTGGACGGTCGACCGGACGAAGCCGAGCGCCGGGCCACTCAGGCCCGCGAGCTGGCGCGCGGCCACGGGGAGAGGGCGAACGAGGCGTGGGCCCTTCACCTGCTCGGCCGGGTGGCCGCCGCGCGCCCGTCGGACGCGGTGGACACGGCCCTCGCTCACACGTCCCGGGCGATGACGCTCGGCGCGGAGCTGGGGATGCGCCCCCTCGTGGCCCACTGCCACCTCGAGCTCGGCCGGCTGTGCCGGCGCACCGACAAGCTCCCGGAGGCGAGGGAGCACCTCGCCGCCGCGATCGCGATGTACCGCGAGATGGACATGCGCGTCTGGCCGGACCGGGCGCGGGCGGAGATGGAGGATCCGGCGGCCCGCCCGGGCCGGCCCTCGTGACTGGCGAAGGTGGCCGGGACGGGTACGACCCGTTCGTCGGGGGGCCGCTTCCGGTCAGCGTGCGGACGGTCCAGGCGCGTGATGCGGTACGGGACCGCGTCTTTCCGTGTGACATCTGGTATCCCGCCGCGCTCCCCGGCACGTACCCGCTGATCGTGTACTCGCATCCGAGCGGCTCCCACCGGCGGGCGGCGACGTTCCTCTGCACGCACCTGAGCAGTCACGGGTACGTGGTCGCGGCGCTGGACCACCGGGAAGACGAGACCCCGGAGCGGAAGATCGCGGACCGGGTGCCGGACGTCCGGTTCCTTCTCGATC
>DATFAJ010000373.1:0-2513 GCA_035254745.1 Candidatus Methylomirabilota bacterium
GGCCCAGTGGCAGGACCCGCACATGCGCTGCTTCGGGATGCTGCTCGACGGGCGCGGGCAGGAGAGCGGGATCAAGCGGCAGGCGGGCGACGCGAGCCTGCTGCTGGTCATGAACGCGTACCACGACGTGGTGAAGTTCACCCTGCCCGCGCTGGTGGGGGGCTCGCGCTGGCTCTGCATGCTCGACACCAACCAGCCGGAGCGCTCCGACACGCCCGCCTTCGACGTGGGCCAGGCCTACGACGTGACCGCGCGCTCCTTCCTCCTCTTCGCCGGCCTCACCGTGGGCACCCCCGGCCGCGCGGTCCAGCGCATCGCGCTCGAGTTCGCCGCCCGCTCGGCCCGCGACTGACCCCATCAGAGGTACGGGCGGAGGTCGATGCGCCGGCCGGTGTGGGCGGAGAGGTAGGCGCCGTAGATGACCGCGGTGACGTCGCGGGCGAGCGGACCGTTCGAGAGGGGCTCGCGACCGAGGGCCACGCACTCCACGAAGTCCTGCATCTCCTGCGGGTAGCCGGTGGTCCACTCCTCGTCGGGCTGGGGCGCGGTCCAGCCCGCCTTGGTCTCGATCTTCTCCACGATGTACTCGTCGCCGAACACGGACGCGTCGGGCGCGTAGGCCTGCACCACGTCGTTGGGGTTGATGTTGCAGAGCACCACCGCCTTGGCCCCGTAGATCGTCATCGAGTTGCGGATCCCGCCCAGCACGGTGTCGGCGGCCGAGATCTGCGCCACCGTACCGTCGTCGAAGGTGATCAGCATGCTCCCCCAGTCCTCCACGTCCGCGCCCTCCACCACGTTGAGGTAGCGCGGCGTCGAAGCCCGGAAGGTGGCGGTCTCGGTCAGCTGCGCCACCTCGGCCATCACCGAGACCGGCCGCACCGGCGTTCCCCGCAGGCGCCGCCCCTCGTCGGCCTTGAGGTAGAGCGCGCCGCCGAGCGGATGGCAGGCCTTGCCGATCAGCGAGCCGCCGCCCCCGGTCACCCAGTGCTTGTTGACCGGCGCGTGCGTGCCGGAGTGGCTCTCCTCGCCGATCATCCTCAAGATCGGCCCGCCGGAGGCCGCGAGGAGCCGCCGCGCCTTCTGGATGGGCGGCGCGTACACCCAGTTCTCCGCGTAGCAGAGCCGCACCCCCGCGGCGGCGGCCGCGGCCAGCACCTGGTCCGCGGCGTCGAGCGCCGTGCGGAGCATCTCCTCGCGCGGCGTGCTCGACGGCCCGAAGAAGCCGGTGAGCGGCTTCTCCACGATCACGTGCTTGCCCGCGCGCGCGGCCTCGATCGCCATCGGCGCGTGGTGGTGCGGCGGCACGCAGAGATCGACCAGGTCCACCCCGGGGTCGTCGAGCACCGCGCGGAAGTCGGCCACCGCGCGCGCCACCCCGAACTCCCGCGCGTACGCCTGGGCGCGCTCGGGCCGCGTCGCGGTCACGCACGTGAGCTCGACGTCCACCCCGCGCACGTGCCGGTATGCCAGGCCGTGGATGTGGGCCACGAAGCCCGCGCCGACGATACCCACCCGCACTCTCGGCCGTGTCGCCATCCCGCCCTCCCTCCGTCGGTGAATCCGGTCAGCGCGCCCGCAGTCGCCACCAGCCCAGCAGCAGGGCCACCCCACCGAGCCCGATCGTCCCGTTGGTGGCGAGGGCACGCTGCACGCCCCAGCGCTCGGACATCGCGCCCACCAGGAACGCGCCGATCGGGAAGACGCCGCCCCACACCAGCGTGTAGATGCTCATCACCCGCCCCCGCAGCGCGTCGGTGGAGGCGAGCTGCATGGTGGTGTTGCAGCCGACCACCGCGATGACCCCGAAGAAGCCGGTGAGGAACAGCATCGCGATCGCGGGCCAGAACGAGTGGACCGTCGAGAGCCCGAGCAGCCCGCCGCAGGCGAGCGCGGCGGCCGCGAACATCAGCGGGCGCGGCGGGCGCGGCCCCGCCATGCCGAGCGAGAGCGCACCCGACACCGCCCCGACCCCGAGCGAGGCCATCAGGAACCCGAATCCCTCCGCGCCGAGACCCAGCACGGTGCGGACCACGAGCGGCACGTAGACCGTGAAGTTGAAGACGCAGAAGCTCACCATGAAGCAGAGGCCGAGCGACAGCATCATCTCCGGCTTTCGCCACACGTAGCGGAGCCCGATCAGGATCTCCTGGCCCACGCCTCCGCCCGAGCCCGGCTGGGGGAGCCCGCGCGTCCGCAGGCTCGCCATCATCGCGATCGCGATCACGAAGCCCACGCTGTTGGCCACGAAGGCGGGGGCGATCCCGTAGCGGGCGATGACCAGGCCGCCGATGCTCGGCCCGACGATGCGCGCGCTGTTGAAGCACGCCGAGTTGAGCGAGATCGCGCTGCTCACGTCCGAGCGGCCGACCATCTCCGCGACCAGCGACTGGCGGGCGGGACCGTCGAGCACGTTGGCCAGGCCGACCCCGGTGGCGAGCACCGCCACGTGCCAGTACTCCACGTGCCCCGCGTAGACGAGGGCGCCCAGCAGCAGGGCCTGGCCGCCCAGC
>DATFAJ010000374.1:0-7141 GCA_035254745.1 Candidatus Methylomirabilota bacterium
TGAACCGCGTGAGGTCCGCGAAGACGATGAGCAGCGCCTGCTCGGTGCGGGCGGACGGGACACCGGGGGAGCTCGACATGGCCGCCTCCATCGTCGTGTACATCGTGTTTCGCCGGTCCCTGTGCCCGGCTGGAGGGACGAAGTGGCGCCGGCCCTTGCGTCCGGCAGTTGGACAGAGTCTAGAGGGAAGCTCCGCGGAGCTTCAAGGAGAAATCGGGGGCCGAGCCACGCCGGGTCCCCCGGAAAGATGTCCGGGGCTTCGGAGGCTCTCCCCCGAAGCCCCGACCATCACTGCGGGTGTTCTTACTCCAGCCCGAGGACTCCTCGCCACCCCGATCCGGTTCGCCTCGCGAGGAAGGTCCGCCTCGCATTCAGCTGCGGCAGCCAGCTTCGCTCGTCGTCTCCGCCCCGCGCGGCGATCGCCAGAGCCACGCCGGCGAGAAATCCCAGACCCGCGGCGGCCATGAGCGCAGCCACCGGCTCCCTCCGGGCATAGGCAATTACGTCGTCCGTCCGGTCCTGCACCCCGGTGCCGACCGCTGCCGCCGCCTTCTTGAGGGCCTGGAGAGCGTCGCCGCCGGCTGTAGCGGCCGCCCCCGCACTCCCGTCGTTCCAGCGGCTACCGCTGGTGGAATGGGTGATGTCCGATACCAGCCCGGCATCCTCTTGCGCCTCGACTCGATGTCCCACGTCGACGAGCTTTCTGTCCATGATCGTCTCCTCCTCCATGTCTATCTCCTCTCGTGCCTGTCTCGCGTCTCTCTCTTCGCGCTGTCGCCGCCCTTGCGATGCCTGGCGCGGTCGTCGCTCTCGTCGTTGACACGGGAGCGGGCCGGGCTGCAGTTGACGTGGGACGCGGAGCTGGCCCCCGTCGTCGTTCCACGTGAGCCCGTCACGCAAGGGGCATGCCGACTGAGATGACGGCACGATCCGCCCCGGTGTCGCCGATACGGGCGCGTATCTCCCTGGGTTCCCGGCCGAGGTGGTAAGGAATGCCGGGTGTGCCTTACCGAAGCGTTGATCCTTCATGGCGCGGTGCGGTGCGATGTAGTGCCCCGCCCAGGCGCTCCAGGACCGCCTTGATGAGGAACACGGTCGCCGCCGAGGCAGCAGATCCGATAAGCCGCTCCACGGCGCTCGGCTGGACCGCGACGCGCTCGGGACGGTCGATCATGCGTCCGAGCGCGTGGCGTAGGCGTCCACTCCGTGCCGGGAAAGTCTCGCGCCGGCGCGCCCGCCAGATACCATAGGCGACCGCCCCAGCCGCAGCGGCGCCGGCCGCGAATACGGTCACGAGGACCCCAGCTGCATGACGACGTATCTGGAGCCGCACATCCGTGAGCTCACGACGGCGCTGGTTCAGCTCGGCCACGAGCACGGTGAGCTCGCGTCGCCGGCGGACGATTTCTGCCTCGAGCGGCCCCGGGTCGGGTGCTGGCTGCCCTTTGATCGAGGTCACGCCAGCTGAGCCTTCAGCCATTCCCAGTCCTCCTTCAGCGATTTTCTGGTGAGGGTCAGCGGCGAGCGTGGACGCTGCATCCATCCCACGTACCCGGTTATCGCCCCGGTCCCCAACACGACCGTGGCCACGATCAACGCCGCGAGCCAGCCCGGAATGATCGTGGCCAGGGCCAGTACGAGCGCCACCAGGAGCAGGTTGAGGCCCGTAAGCGCCGCGACGGCCGCCATCCCGAGCCCAACCAGGGTCCGGATCCCGGACTGGGCGTCGCTTGCCAGCTCGGCACGCACCAGCTCGACCTCGATCCGAGCGATCTCAAGAAGTTGGTTGCCGATGGCGCCGATCAGGTGCGGGGTGCTGGGGGCGTGGTCGTTCCCGCTGTGGCGGGCTCGATGTTCGTGTCGCGGCATCGCGGTTTCCTCCTTGTGGACCGGCCCGGCGTGGATCAGCCCGGCCAGGAGCTGTGGCTGGCCGTCGAGGACGCGGCTCAGCTGCAGGGCCTTGCGATAGACGATCTGCCAGTCGTCGTACTCGGCAGGGAGCTTCTCGATCGCCCGCACGATCTCCTGGAGCGGCTCCCCCGCAGTCGGACCTTGCCGGCCGTGGGCGGCGGCCCGGGCGGCTCGCCAGAGCCGGGCGATCCGCCGCTCGATGTCCTGGGCTCGAGGATCCGACGTCTGCCAGACGTCGAGGTCGCTGACGCCCTCGAGGACGAGCCCTTGCGCCAGGGCCAGGGCATCAGGACGGCCCCGGATGAGGAGACCGCTCGGGTATAGCGCGAGCACGAGATCCGAGCCCTCGAAATACGCGAGATCGGTCGGGATCCGGCTCTGGAAGGCATCGTGGTCGACCCCGCTCAGGATTCGCAGGGGCGCCGTCAACCACCACGGTGGCCGGACGCGTCGAACCGGCCGCCTATGCTCTCCCAGGATGGACAGGATCCGTCGAGCGACTTCCCGGTACGAGGTCGCGTCGGTCACCAGCGGAGCCTGCACGTCCTTCCGTCGTCGCACGGCCGATACGAGCCGCAGCACGGGCACGGTGACGAGCGTGATGAGGAGGGCCCCGGACAGCCCGGCGGTGATCGGGAATCCGCGAAGGAGCCGAGCCGGCCAGGATCGTCGCGGCTGATCGGCGGGCTGACGAGCCGCCATGGCAGCCCCCACCGCCAGCGGCACCGCGAGGGTCAGACCGACCCAGATCCAGCGGATGGCGGAAGCCGGGACCCACGCGGGAACCGGGACAAAGGCCAGGACGAAGGCCGCGACCTTGGGCGCGGCAACCCCGAACAGGAGAAGCGGCCACGCTCCGGCCGCGGCGAGGAGCGCCGCCAGGAACGTCTTCTCGGCCCCACTCGCATATCCGAAGATCGCGATGACGGCCCAGTCGAACAGCGCGCCCAGGATCTTCCCGAGCGAGCGACCGATGAAGGCAACCAGCGCCTGAACGATCGCCATGCCGGTCGACAGAGCAAACGGCATGCCGCGCACCACCGGTCATGGCGCGGCTCACACCAGGCCGCCACGCAAGGGACCAGCGCCGGCCATCGTGGTCTCGAACCACGTAAGAACCCGATCATCCGGTAAACACCACCCGGAAGTCTCTACTGCGTGTCGCGCCCCCGCCGCCACCGCGCGAGGAAGGCGGCCGAGCCGAGCAGCGGCACCGCGCCGGCGACGACCAGCGCACCGCCGAGCCCCCAGGTGCCCGCGGCGAGCCCGAGCCCCCAGGGCCCCAGGATCTGCGCCACGTCGGACCCGAGGCCGAACGTGTTGATGGCGGCCCCTCGCCCCGCCGGAGGGGCCGCCTCGCCGGCGAGGCCCGGAAGCACCACGAAGGCCACGCCGTACAGCGCGCCGTAGCCCACCGCCAGGACGACGAACGCGGGCAGCCCCGAGGCGACGCTCATGCCGATCATCGCAGCCGCGACCCCGACGAGCGTCGGCATGACCACCGTCCACCGGCCATAGCGGTCGGCCAGGCGTCCGGCGAACAATCGGCTGGCCACCGCGCCCACTTCCGACCCGACGAACAGGATGCCGGGATTGCCGACTCCGCGCCCGATCGCCCAGAGGGGCAGGAACGCCGAGAAGCCCGTGTATGGGACCTGGGCGCAGAAGTTGAGGAGCGCCGGCATCAGTCCCTCGCGACGGAAGTTGGTCCGCAGCGAATACGGATGTGCGCGTCCCAGGGGCCGAAACGCGCTGATGCTGGCGCCGAAGCACGCCCCGCTCAGCAGCGCCACCGAGACCGCGCCGATGGCGACGGCGGTCAGACGGGCGGCCGGGTGGCTACCCCCGGGCAAGAGGCTCTGGTACAACCCCACGGCGATCGGCGGCCCGATGCCGATCCCGAGGGTGAGCCCGAGAGCCACGTACCCCTGCACCTCGCTGCGACGACCGGCCGGGGCCACCTCCACCACCAGGGTGTAGAACGCGGTGGTGCCCAGGCTGAATGCGACGCCGGTGAGCACCCGGTTCGCCACCACGGCCCAGCCGGCGGGGACGAGCAGCAGCGCCGCCGCGCCGGACAGGAGCACGAGAGCGAGCGCCAGCGGCTTCCGCCGCCCGAGGGCATCGACGATCCAGCCGGCGAAGGGGCGCACGCACAGCTGGGCGAGGCCGGTGGCCCCGAGCGTGAAGCCGATGCTCCGGGCGTCGTAGCCCTGGTCGTGCAGGAACAGGGGCAGCACGGCGAGGACGCCGAAGTGGCCGGCCGTCCACAGCAGCAACCCGCCCATGAGGACGAGCACGTCGCGCCGCAGATGGGCGGAGAGCGGCGGGCGGCCGGCCTCGCCGCCCGCCGTCTGGTCGCTCACGCCTCGGTGACGCGGGCTCTCACCGCCTCGACCAGCTCGGGGGTCACGGTGAGCCCGTGGCCCTCCACCGCGTGCTGGCCGGTCAGTCGAAGGATCTCATCCATCGTCTGGGCCCGGGCGACGAACTGGCAGGACGTGCCCGACACGTCGGCACAGCGGAGCACCTTCTCCATCTCGACCTCTTTCATGGCCTTCCTCCGATTGCGGCGATCCTCCACCGCGTTGGAATGAGCTGCTGGTCGACAGGCTACGGCCGGGCGCCCGACGCGTCCGGTACGAAATCCGTACTGCGCCCCCGGCACCCTCCGGGGTATCGTCGGAGCATGAAACGCTACGGCCAGTTCTGCTCGATGGCGCGCGCGCTCGATCTGCTCGGCGAGCGCTGGACGCTGCTCGTCGTGCGCGAGCTCCTGTGCGGAAGCCGTCGCTTCGGGGACATCCAGCGCGGCATTCCCCGCATCTCACGCACCATGCTCTCGGCGCGCGTTCGTGAGCTGGCCGACGCCGGCGTGATCGACCGCCTCGACGGCGCCGGCGGACCCGAGTACCGATTGACGTCCGCCGGTCTGGAGCTGGCCGCGGTCGTCCGGGAGCTCGGCACCTGGGGCCAGCGGTGGCTCCCGCGGGAGCTCCACCCCACCGAGCTCGACGCGCGTGCGCTCGTGTGGGACATCCACCGCCGGGTACGCCGGGACGCCCTCCCGGAGAGGCCCTTCGTGGTCCGCATCGAGCTCACCGACGTGCGCGGCGCGACGGCCCGCCACTATCTCCTGCTCCGGCGCCACGAGGTGTCGCTCTGCACGGCCAACCCGGGCTTCCCGGAAGAGCTGTGTCTCCGCGCGACGCGGCGCACCCTGATCGCGTGGTGGCGAGGCGACCTGAGCTTCCGGCAGGCCCTCGACGCGGGCCTGGCCCTCGAGGGACGGCGTGAATGGGTCCGCGCGTTTCCGAGCTGGTTCGAGGGCTACCTGTTCGCGGCGATCGCGCCCGCCGCCCGGCCCGCCACGAGCCGCCGGGGCGGGCCGAGGGTCGCGACCCCGGCGACGCGCTAGCCTCGGCGGCTATCCCTCGATCAGGCGATCGATCTCGACGGCCAGCGCCACCGCGTCGTTGCTGAAGTAGTGGGTGTGCGCGCCGGCGCCCAGGCAGAGCTGCGTGCGATCGCCCGCGCGATCCGCCTCCACTCTGCCTCCAGAGCCGACCTCCGCCACGCGATACGCGTCTCCCGGGGGCGTCCACATGAAGCGGCCGACGTAGTCTCCCGATCGGAAGGCGTTCACCCATTCGACCGCACCGACGTCCGCCGCGGTCGGCGCCGCGGCCGGAAAGGCGCTCGGGCCCGACCCCACCCATCGATAGAGCAGCGGGAAGCGCTCGGCGTACACCTCGCGCAGTGGCGAGCCCACGGTCACCAGCGCGATCGGAGCGCCGCCGACCATGCCGGCCAATCGCCCCTGCACGTGGAGGTACCGCAACAGCTCGGCGCTGATCACGGTGCCCTGGCTGTGCGATACGACGACGATGCGCGCATAGCCGCGCTCGCGCAGATAGGCGAGCAGCGAGGCATAGCGCGAGTAGATGCGCGCCCGCGGGGGCTGGTGGCTCGGCGGGTCGGCGAAGTAGTTGTCGATGTCCAGCACCGCGTCGATCCCCACCCGCAGGCGACCGAACGTCTGCGTGAACCGCGAGCCGAGCGCCGCGATGGTCCAGGCGCCCCCGGCCAGCCACTTGCCCGCGGCGACGAGCGGCGCCCCCTCGAACCGGTCCAGCCAGCCGGCGAGCCCCCTCGTCCATCCGCCGCCCCCGAAGCCGAGCTGGCGGGACACGAACGCCAGGCACAGCACCCCGCCGACGATCGCCCCGGGGCCCGCGACGATCGTGAACACGCGCCTCAGCCACCTCGACCCGCCGCCGAGCCACCCGCCGAGCCGCTCCGACCAGACGGCCGCCTCGGGCCGTGGCCCGTGCGCATCGACGTTTCTCGTCGGATGGATCTCTTCCAGGAGCGACGGCACCAGCACCAGGAGGGTCGCCGAGGCGAGCCCGGCGAATGCGAGCACCAGCGGGGTGAAGAACCTCCCCAGGTTCTCGATGCGATCATCGAGAAAGATATCGGCGGTGCGATAGCCTCGGCTGAACACGACGGGCAGATAGTACAGGTCCGACAGCGCGTGCCCGGCGACGTAGCCGACCACGGACCACAGCACCAGGCTCAGCACCCCGAACAGCACGGTGGACCCGACGACGGCGAGGCGCGCGGTATCGAGCGACCGCTTCACGGCCGGATCCGCGCCCAGCCCCAGCCACAACCCGAGCGCGAGCGCCGCCACCTGCACCGCCACCAGGAGCGCCCACACCAGCAGCATCGCGGCGAGCAGGTATTCGGCGACGTTCATCGTGGCGGTCAGCATCCACTCGGCCTGCGTGCTGCTCTCCGGCAGCAAGGCCCGCCCATCCACGCAGAGCCCGATCACCGTCGCGGCGACCAGGAGATGGCCCAGCACGCGCACGCCGTGCGTGATCCGCGCGTACCGCTCGACCAGCCAGGTGCCCAGCCCGGCGATGGCCAGCGCGCTCGCTCCGAAGTGCATCACCGGCACCTCGGTCTCGGCCCTCGAGGCCGCCACGGCCGCCCCGGCGCACGCGACGGCGGCGGCCAGCAGCAACAGGAGCTCCGCCCAGCGCACCGGCGGTGAGGCGCCGCGCAGCCAGCCCAGGACGGCCAGCCCCGTCGACACGATCGCGCCCACCCCGAACAGCGCGGCGAGCATCTGCCCCTGCCGGCCGGGCGACACCAGTCCCGCCGCCCCGAACAGAACCAGCAGCAGCATCGAGAGCTGCACGAGCGCGGCCGGGCCCTTCAT